>JBIOWL010000197.1:0-2414 GCA_044868645.1 Aestuariivirga sp. | reverse complement strand
GACCAGATGCTCGACTTGGGCTTCATTCACGCCATCCGCAAGATCACCGGCATGCTGCCCAAGGAAAGGCAGAACCTCTACTTCTCGGCCACAATGCCAAAGGAGATTGCAGGCCTTGCCGCAAATCTCTTGCGCGATCCGGTGCGCGTTGAAATCACGCCGGTTGCAACGACCGCCGAGCGCGTGAGCCAGTCGGTGATCCATGTGGACCCGGCCAACAAGGTGAAGCTCTTGGTTGAACTTCTGCGCGATCCGCAGATCACCCGCGCGCTTATCTTCACCCGCACCAAGCATGGCGCCGACAAGGTTGTGAAGGCGCTTGCCCACCAGAACTATCAGGCCGCCGCCATTCACGGAAACAAAAGCCAGGCCAATCGCGAAAAAGCCCTGGCCGGCTTCAAGAACGGCAAGATCCTCGCTCTCGTGGCGACAGACATCGCGGCGCGCGGCATTGACGTCGATGGCGTATCGCACGTCTTCAACTACGACCTGCCATTCGTGCCCGAAAGCTATGTCCACCGCATTGGCCGCACGGCCAGAGCCGGTGCCACGGGCGAAGCCATTGCCTTCTGCACCCCGGAAGATCGTGGCTTGCTGCGCGACATCGAGAAAACCATCCGCACCTCTGTGCCTGTGAAGGAACATGCGCTCGGCCTCAAGGTCGATACGCTGGCGCCGAACTTTGGCTGGAACCCGGTCGCGGGAAAACGCCATTCCGGCGGTGGCCGCCACATGCCCAAGGCACCCGGCAAAGCTAATGGCAAGCCTCACGGCCAATCCCATGGCCAGTCACATGGAAAATCAAACAACGGCCAGTCCCGTGGAAAGTCCCACGGCAAGCCACACCGTGGTCAGAGCCAACAGCGCTCTCATGCGCCGCAGAAGTCGCAAGGCGGCGGCAGCTGGATGCGCCAGCTCAGCGGTAATTAGACACTCCAACGGTCAGCGGAAATCACGCTCTACTTCCTCCATCGGCGGGCTTGACCCGCCGAACCAGTTTTTCCTAGCGCTGGGTGGGCGCATCAAGTGCGCCCATGGAGGAATATAGGTTCATTTGACGCCCTTGCTACAAGCACCGGGCGAGGTCGGCCCATAGGTCGGCCCCGTCCTCAATGCCCACTGAAAGCCTGAACACGCCGTCGCCCGTGTAGCTGCGGTAGCGCTTTGCCGCTTCCGCCCCATGCCGGAAAGTTGAGGTCTCGATATCATCCGTGCCGATCCAGCAGATCAGGCTGCGGTGATGGCCGAGCGACACGGCGTAATGGATGATTTCCAGTTGCTCGATCATGCGGCGCGCAACGGCCTCGCCATTTTCATGGGTCTGGAAGGTGAGGATGCCGGAGAAGTTCTTCATCTGCGCGGCTGCAATGGCGTGCTGCGGATGTGAGGGTAGCCCCGGATAAAGCACGCGCTTCACGGCGGGATGTGCTTCCAGCTTCTGCGCCAGGAACATCGCCGCCGCCTGATGCGCGGCCATGCGCAGCGGCAGCGTGGCGGAGCCGCGTAGAATGAGCCAGGCATTGAAGGGCGACATGATGCCGCCGAAATGCACAGTGGATTCGATAGTGAGCGCCGCGAGATCCTTCTTGCGCCCGACGATGGCGCCGCCCATCGCATCGCCATGGCCTCCGATATATTTGGTGAGCGAATGCATAACAAAATCAGCACCCAGTGACAGCGGTTGCGTCGAGATGGGCGTGGCATAGGTTGAATCCGCCACCACATCGGTGACGCCCTTTTCATGGGCAAGCTTGGCAAGTGCGCGGATATCGCTGACAATCATCGCCGGGTTGGAGGGAGACTCGAGCCAGATCATCTTCGTATTGGGCCTGATGGCGGCGGCAACGGCCGCAAGATCCGTCATGTCCACATAGCTTGTCTCGATGCCGAAACGCGGCAGCGTATCGCGCGCCAGTTCAGCAATCCCCACGTAGTTGCTTTCAGGCATCAGCAGGTGATCGCCACTGCTGAGGCGGCCCGCGATCAGCGCATGGGCGGCAGCAACGCCCGAGCCGAAACACAGCGCCGCCTCGCCGCCTTCCAGCACCGCGATCTTGTCTTCAAGCTGCTTGACCGTCGGGCTGCCGACCCGCGCATAGGTGAAGCCCGCGTAATCCTTTTCGTCACGCGCCGAAAATCCCGTGAGTTCCTCCGGCGCAAAAGTGACGGACATGACGAGATTAGGCGAGGAGGCGCGCGTTGCGGGATCGACAAATTCCCCGGCATGAACGGCAAGCGTTGCTGGCATCAAATTTTCCTGCAAGGTGTTCTTCATCTTCTTCTCCGCTGGGCGCAGCGGCTTCGTAGCCTATGCGGTGAGTGGCGCAAAGCCCGGCTCATTACTTCTCCCCTCCCTCGAGGGAGGGGTAAGGGGTGGGTGGAGGCAACGAGCGAAAATGTTCGCCCCACCCCTT
>JBIOWL010000196.1:0-27055 GCA_044868645.1 Aestuariivirga sp. | reverse complement strand
CGGCTGAGGGTTTCTTTGCCGAGCGCATTGAGCGCTATTCCACGACGGTCGCTTCGGCAGCAAGTTTGGACCTTCCCACCGACCTCTACAATGTGCATGTCGACCCGGACGCTCTTGCCCAATGGCGTCACTGGGATATCGCATGGGTTCCCGCCAACAATTTGTTGGGCGGCTCTGCAATGCCGGTGCCCCTTGAACTCGTGCACACGGCCTATGTGGTACCACCGCCCGACTATGACGGCGTTTTCCGCACCTCTACCACCGGGCTTGCGGTCTCAACCACTCATTCTCAGGCTGTACGGCATGGATTGTTCGAATGCATCGAGCGAGATGCTCTCGTTCGGGCCAACGGTCGTCACGGCTTTCTTCATGACAGCCGTATCGATCCGCAGGCATTGCAATCACCGGAGCTTGATGAGCTTCTGTCTGCGATGCGCGACCGGGGATTTCTCGTCGGCTTGTGGCTGGCCCCGGCGGCGGGAGACGTCCCGGTTGTATGGTGTCATCTAATGGAAGACTGTCATGCGGACCAGGCTATCCTGCCCAATCCGGCCGAGGGGTCTGCTGCACGATTGAGTGTGGTGACGGCTGCGATCGCTGCCATTTATGAAGCCGCCCAATCACGGTTAACTGCCATCTCTGGTGCCCGAGATGATGTGGGTCAGGAAAGTTATCGCTATCTTCATGATAGAGTTCGTCGCGACGCACATTGGCGGCTCATAAAGGAAGGTCGGGCAACGATCCGTCCACCGGAACTGGCCAGAGTTCGCGGTTGCGATGCTGCCGCAGATGTAAACTGGGTTCTCTCACAGCTGCAGAGGGACGGGATCACGACAGTTTGTGAGGTGCAACTCGATACCGAACCCATCGCTGGGCTTTATGCGGTGAAGATAGTTGTTCCTGAATTGCAGCCATTGCTTGACGGTTGAAACTGAATGCGACCAAAGCTTGTTTTTTGTGGTCCAACATTAGGTCCCGGTGACAGACCACAGGAGGTTGGGTTGGTTTTCCTGCCACCGGCTCTGCAAGGCTCATTCCTTGACGCTGTAAGGCACTATGACCCGCAAGCGATCTTGCTCATCGATGGAGGGTTCCAGTCCCAACCTGCCGTTCGTCACAAGGAAATTCTGTGGACCATAGGCCGCGGCATTCCGGTGCTTGGTGCTGCCAGCATGGGGGCATTGCGGGCTGCTGAACTGTCACCGCACATGCAGGGCTACGGCTTGATATATCGGTGGTATAGGCGCTTCCAGTTGACCCCTGATGATGCCGTCGCAGTGTTGCATGGACCCGCAGAATTGAATTTCTCGCCGGTGACCGTCTCTCTCGTTGACCTGCGCAGGTCATTCCGAGCTGCGCTCCGCCGTGGCGAAATCCCTTACTCCACTTACCGTGCCCTGCAAGAGACAGCTCAGCGTCTGAACTTCCGCGACCGCAACTTAGCTCGCATCATTTCGGAGGCGCTGCCCGATGCATCGGCAGAGATATTGTGGGCGGTAGGCAACCTGGCGATTTGCCAACAGAAGCGTCAGGATGCACTGGCGGCTCTCTCGGCGTTGCGCAGTGGTCAATACGCGCAACCCTCAATGCCCCTGGAAATGCCGATGACTCGTGTTTTCGCGGCTGAATTGGAGAGCGCCTCAAGGCCGCGTACTCCTTTACTCTGAATTTGTGCCTAGATTTACTGGCCCCAAGTAAGCTGGTATGCCACCTTGGGACGCGTATTGGAAAGATCATGAAGACAGGCGACATCGGGAGCGCCCTTCAATCTGTCGGTACTCGGTTCCTGATCTACCCCCAGGTTCCGCACCTTACCGATTACGGAGTAGCGGAAACCGTTTGGATTTCCACTCCTCCAGACCGTCTGCGCCCAGGTCCTTCCGACCATCGCGTTGATGTGCGCGATCCCTTGCTGGTGAAGGAACCTTACGGGTATCCGTTCCTGCCGCCTTTCGTTGGTGACACCTATCCGCCTGCTGAAGCTGGATTTGATGGCCATTTCGATACCGTTGACAGGGGCTCTCGGCAATTCCTCGCCGCCCATGCCTATGCCTGCGCAAGCCGCGTTCTCGACGTTTGGGAAAGCTATTTGGGTCATTCCGTCACCTGGCATTTCGCCGAGACCTACGAGCGCCTCGAAATCATCCCTTGCATCGACTGGGACAACGCCCAGTCTGGTTACGGGTATTTGGAGCTCGGCTTTGACAGTTCCGGCGGTGGACAAGCAGTACCTTACGCACTCAATTTTGACGTGATCGCCCATGAAATCGGCCACGCAATTCTGTTCTCGCTTTGCGGTTTTCCGGCCGATGGCTGGATGGGCAGAGACTTTGGTGCCATCCACGAGTCGATGTCCGATATCGTTTCGCTCTTGTCATTCTTACATTTTGACAGCGGACTCGACCGCTTGCTGCGCCATAGCAACGGCAATCTCCTGGTGCTCAATGAATTAAACCGCATTGCCGAATTGACTGGCGACCGGCAGGTGCGGCTCGCCTGCAATTCGCGTAAGCTGAGTGAGGTGACCAGCGACGTGCATGACAGCTCCCGACCATTGACGGGCGCTATCTTCGACACGATCGTCGATGCGTACCATACGATCCTGGTGCGCGACGGGTTGGCGGACGATCGACTACTCAACTTCGATCTCCGAAATCTCGATGCCGCCAATCTGGATGGCATTGCCGAATATACCACACGCAGCTTTCGGGAACGTCCGTTCTTATTCAAGAGCGCGCTCATCCAGGCACGCGATCAGGTGGCTCTGACACTTGCAAGAACCTGGCAGAATGTTTCGGCCGATGAGTTCGAATTCAGTACATTTGCCAAAGCAATGATCGCAGCTGCCGCAAGAACCAATTCCGATCTCGGTGGCAAGCTCGCTGAAAATCTTGAGTGGCGGGAAATCATCTGAGCTGGAACACGACGGGAGAGAACCATGAGCAACGACTATCACCGCCCAACACTGACGTTCCCCAGGGGAGGTTACAATGCCAGCCAGGTGCGCCTCTATGGATTGGCGAGCGAGGTAGAAAAGGACATACGCGACATAAGAGACGGCTCGTCTACGACGTTTAAGATAGATGCCGGTGGTTTTGACATCACCATTACTGTGGACAAAGGTAAAGCTGAAGGCGGAGGTCTTTTTGCCTCCCACATCACCATATCAATGAAGAAACTTGGCACTGTGGTAATGACTGCCGCCATCTCAAGGGCCCTTGCCATGCGCACTGGCGGTACAATCTCCTGCGGTGTTATTGTCGGCTATGCTTTTGAAGGTCACACTTATGACCTTCCGAAACCCAAGATCATGATTTTGCCGGTCAGGCCGGAGCAAATTATTCCTGCGGATGATTCAGGCTATAAGCGGAAGGAACCTGAAGGTTACGCGGTCTGGCTGGTCGACAAGCTCGATGAATGCGCCGAGTTCGAGATGAACCAGGGATTTGTCGAGCAATTGGTGCTGGAAGCCAACATGCCGGGTAAGCGGGCGCCCAACATGTATGTGGGCCGCATGATGCTCGGACACCGCAGCGGCAAACTGTCCGAGTGATGCAGTGGACTCGGATGTTCTGATGTCACCTGGGTGAGGTAAGTCTGTTGATGGATCTGGAAACGGATATAGCCAAAGCTGCGCTGAGCGCCATGGCGGCCGCCGGTCCATTCCGCAATGTTTCGGAACAGGTCCGTCAGGCGTTGTTGGCGTCTGGGCATGTACTCATGCTTAACAGCGGTGCCCTGCTGTTCCAGTATGGCGAGCCCGGTGGTTCCATGTTCGTTGTCGTCAGCGGGCTTATCGAAGTCTCGGTCTTGACGCCGGATGGGCGCAAGATTTCGCTCAATCGCTTGGGCGCTGGTGAATGCTTCGGAGAGATCAGCATGATCGATGGCAAGCCACGTACTGCTGACGGCGTAGCCCTTGTTGACTCGTGCTTGCTCTCGATCAGCCGCGACGCCTACTTCAATGCTGCCCGGCGCAATCCGGAACTCGGCTTTGCAATGGTTCAGTTGCTCTGTGAGAGGGTGCGCTGGCTGAGCGACTCGGTCGAAGACTATGCCATCCTTCCTCTCGAACGCCGCCTGGCAAGGCGGCTGCAAGTACTCTTTGATCGGTTCGGCGGTGAAAAGCGCAGCATCGAAATCGCTCAGATGGACCTGGCCGATTTTGTTGGTGCAACGCGTGAGTCAGTCAATAAGATTCTCATCGGTTGGCGTAAGCGCGGCCTGATCAGCTTGGGACGCAAGACCATCCACCTGATCAAGAAGGATGGCTTGAGCGAAATCGCGTATCCAACCGGAAGCTGAAATGTCTGGATCATGCCAATGCGGCGACCTTGGCATGGGCCAGGACGGGAAGGAGCAGGGTGGCGATGAACATGATACCAGCGGCGCAGAGGGTGAGTGGAGCAGCAGCTATATGGCGCCTCAGCTTGGTTACCTCGAAGCGCAGCAAGTAGGCATTGCCACGCTGGAGAAACTTGCAGCCATTCAGCAGTCAAAACCTCGCTAGCCACCTTTCAATTGGATTTGCGCGTGAAGATTCCAATTGCCACAATCGCAGGGTGATGCCTACACAAGGTTTCCAGGCCGTCGCTGGTGTTCTTTGACCAGAAGCGAAAGCCCTTTCCCAATGCCCGGTCGGGATTGCCGTCCTCAATGGTTTGTTGCGAAAGTTTTGCTGGCCCTAACTTTTTTGAGTGTGAAGTCATATTGGTTCTCCTGCGGAAACAACTGGTTGAAACATTTCCGATAGGAGAGAATTAGCGCCGGTATAGCGTTGGCTCTGTGAAGTGCCTCACTCAGCGGAAATATTATCGCAGCTGATAGGAGAAGCATTGATCTGACCGGCATTTTCTGAACCAAGGGACAGGAGAGTATTGATCTAACACTTCGCATAACGGGGGTTATGGAAGTTGGATGGAACGTGGCGCGCCTGAATTCGATGGTGATAATCTGTTTCCGAGTAGTGAATCTGCGCTAACTACGGGCCTGCACACCTTGTCGGCCGCGGTCCAATTCTATTCAAGTGGTGTTTCCAACCTCTCTCTGCTCGAAAGATGGAAATCAAGCCAACGGCAAATGGGATCGTCCTACACGAGTATTCACACTTGAATTCTCAACAACTCTTTGATTGTGCTTTGAGATTGGTGGTGCCCAGGGCCGGAATCGAACCAGCGACACGCGGATTTTCAGTCCGCTGCTCTACCAACTGAGCTACCTGGGCATTGGCCTCAAACCGGGGGTCCCGGCGGGTCGGCCCCGCGTATAGGCAAGGCAGAAAGTCTTGTCCAGCACCCAAAAATGCTGCGGTCAGGCCGGTTCTTTATCGAGATCCGGTCCGAGTTCGGCTTCTTCCAACTCGGTGGCGATTTCCGCCAGATGAAATGCCAGGGTGTTCCTGAACATGCCGAAATCGTGTTTTCTGATGGCGTCGTGGAAGGGCAGGGCATCGAAGATGATACGTGCCCGGTCGCCAGTGATGGCATGGTTGCGGCGTGGCGCGGCAAGGCTCGCGCGAGCGAGGACCGTCTCGATGTCTTTGCGCGCGGCGGACCATTGTTCATCGCTCAGTGGTCCGTGGTTCGACATTTTTTCGATCACGGCGTCTGACAGTTTGGCGACAAGTGTTTCGGCTGCCGGTGCGCTTAGCGCCAAGCGGCCGCGCAACTGTCCGGCAACGACTTCCGCGACCATAGCAAGGCCTGCTGGATATGCCGTCCATCGCGCTGCCTCATATGCCGATTGAAACTGCCTCTCGCCAAGCAGGGCCGAGAACATCATGTTGGCGCGGGCCTGGGAATATTCGGTGATGGATTTCTGTACGAGAAAGGCTGCACGGCTTTCCAGGAAGTCCTGAAGATCGCGATTCGAAGCAATGCGGCGGCGCGCAAACAGCGATTTGAGCGTGTCGAGAAGGCCCATGATTCCAGTTTTGCATCGCAACAAGTGCTGCGCAAGGCCGCCTTTCAAACACTTGGCCTGATAAGCCGAAAGTCCAATTAGAGGATTTGCCCCGCGGTGTTACTTTTGAAGTCAGCGCCCGGACTCTGGCGGGTGTGGGAACAATTGGGGGAAATCCAACAGAAGGGAGGGACTAGCCAATGGCTGGACCAAACGCAGAGGGTCACTGGAATGCAACGTCAAGGCTGATGTGGATCGCATTGGTCATCTGGGCGTTCTTTTCATTCGTGATCCATTTCTTTGTCAATTCGCTCAATACCATCAGCATTCTGGGCTTTCCCATCGGCTTCTGGTTTGCAGCGCAGGGATCGCTCATCGTGTTCGTGGTGCTGCTCTTCTGGTTCGCCAGACGGCAGGATGCCATCGACCGCGAATATGGCGTGGCCGAGGAGGAATAGACCATGCTGAAAGCAATCGCAGGACAAGGCGGCTTCCTCAACAATCTGGGCCGCGTCTACGGCATCTATACCGGCGGCTTCCTGGTCTTCATCATCCTGATGGCCATTCTCGAACAGGTGGGCGTGCCCAACCGGGTTCTTGGCTACCTGTTCGTCGGCTTCACCATCATGATCTATGCCTTCATCGGCATTGTTTCGCGCACCACGCAGGTGTCGGAATATTATGTGGCGGGGCGAAAAGTCCCGGCCTTCTACAACGGCATGGCGACGGGCTCCGACTGGATGTCGGCCGCTTCCTTCATCGGCATGGCCGGCACGCTCTTCGCCCTGGGCTATGACGGCCTTGCCTTCGTACTCGGCTGGACCGGCGGCTATGTGCTGGTCTCGGTGCTGCTTGCGCCTTACCTCCGCAAGTTTGGCGCCTATACGGTGCCGGACTTCCTGTCGGCGCGTTATGGTGGAAATCTGGCCCGCTTCCTTGGCGTCATCGTGCTGCTCGCCTGTTCCTTCACCTATGTGGTGGCGCAAATCTTCGGGACCGGCATCATCGCATCGCGCTTCCTCGGTCTCGACTTCACCGTTGCAGTCTATGCGGGCCTTGCGGGCATTCTTGTCTGCTCCATGCTGGGCGGCATGCGCGCCGTCACCTGGACGCAGGTTGCACAGTATATCGTGCTGATTGTCGCCTATCTCACGCCAGTCGTGATCCTCTCGACCCAGAACTACGGCGTTCCCATTCCGGAACTCATGTATGGGCAGGCGATCCAGGACATCACGGCGCGGGAACAGGAGATGATCGCTTCGGGATTGGCCGAAGCCGGCAAGTTGAAGCCGCATATCGCGCCTTTCCTCACCTATGACAGGCTCAACTATTTTGCATTGATCCTCTGTCTCATGGTGGGCACGGCCTCGCTGCCGCATATCCTCATGCGCTATTTCACAACGCCAAGCGTTCGTGATGCGCGCAAATCGGTGGCATGGTCGCTGTTCTTCATCTTCCTCCTGTACTTTACGGCACCTTCTTATGCCGCGTTTGCAAAGCTGGAAGTCTACCAGAACGTGATCGGGCAAAACCTGGACGCGTTGCCGCGCTGGATCTCCACCTATTCCAATCTTGATCTCGTGTCGATCTATGGCATGTCGATCAAGTCGCTGGGTGGCCATGTCGCGGCGGTATCAGCGGCTATCCAGGGAGGCGCGACGGACGTGGCAAGCGTTACCTCTGCGCTGACCGGCGATGCGGCAACCGCGTTTGGCAAGCTCGCCGAGCCGGTGAAGCTTGCCATCGTTGAGACCCTCAAGGCCAATCCGGCTGCCACGGCAACGGATGTCTTCGGACCGGCCATCAAGGGTGCGGCGGAAGCGGCTGGCAACACTACGGGCAAGCTCACTCACAGTGCGCTTTCCATCAATAATGACGTGATCGTGCTCTCCACGCCGGAAATCGCGGGCCTTCCCTACGTGATTTCAGGCTTGGTTGCGGCTGGCGGCCTTGCCGCGGCGCTTTCTACCGCTGACGGCTTGCTGCTCGCCATTGCAAACGCGCTGTCCCACGACATCTACTACAAGATGATTGACACCCAGGCGCCGACGAACCGCCGCCTGCTCGTGTCTCGCATCCTGTTGCTGGTCGTGGCCGTTGCGGGGGCATATACCGCCTCCACCAAACCTGCCGACATTCTGGCGATGGTTTCCTGGGCTTTCTCGCTGGCGGCTGCGGGCCTCTTCCCGGCACTCGTTCTGGGTGTCTGGTGGAAGCGGGCCAATGCCACGGGTGCCGTCATCGGCATCATCGCGGGCTTTGGCCTATGCCTGATGTACCTTCTGGTGACACGATACTTCCCGGGCTTTGGCGTTGCCTATCTGGGCATGGATTCACTCACCAGTCCGGCAACAGGCAAGCCGCTTGTGGACGTTGCCAAGGTGATGGCTGAGCCGAACGCCATGGAAGCCTGGGCTGGTGCATCACACCCGCTGCAGTCCAAGGTGGGCTGGCTCAATGTCAGCAATATTTCCTCAGCCATCTTCGGCCTGCCGGCAGGGTTCCTCGGTATGGTTGTGGGCTCGCTGCTGACCGCGGCGCCGTCCAAGGCCATGCAGGATTTCATCGACGAAATCCGCCGGCCGAAGGGCAAGGAACTGATGGAAGGCGGCAACCTCGTCCGCGAAATCCACTGACATTCAAGAATTGCGAACGGGGCCCTTCGGGGCCCCGTTTTCATTTTGCCTGATAGAAGGCTATGCCAACGCCCATGAATCCCATCCTGCAATATTGGTATTTCCACCTGCCGAATTTCATCCTGGCGGCGGTGATGTACACCATGTTGGGGCGTCTGATTCTCTCATTCTTTGCGCCTCCCGGCTGGCAGAACTATATCTGGCGCGCTTTTACGCGCATCACGGAACCGGCGTTGAAGCTGGTGCGCGTGCTGACGCCGTCGGGTCTGCCGGAGGCCCTCATACTCGTTTTCGGTGTGCTGTGGCTGATGCTGCTGCGCCTTCTATTTTTCATTGGCATGGGCCAGTTGGGCCTTTTGCCTGCCGTGCCAGGAGGTTGAGCGATGAAGGCGCCCAGCGTTGTGCCCATTGTAGGGCTTGCCATCATCAACGGCATGTTTTCGCCGCTGCTGGTGATTGTCTTTGCGCTGCAAGGCCTCTGGTATCCGTTCTTCCTACCAGCAATGCTGCCTCTTGTGTTTACGCTGAGTTCACTGCTGCTGGCGACGCTTTACCTGATGCTCTCGGGAATCCCGGCGGCCGTCTATGAACGGCTTAGCGGACAGAGCGAGCCCGGTGTCACTTCCCGCATCATCTGGCTTGCAACCATGGCGCTGATGACACTGCCGTCACTACCATTTGTCCTCAAGGCCCTTGGGTTCAGCTAAAAAGCCGCTAAGGTTCAGCCATGGAAGCGATCGAACGCGCCGCGCATATTTCGGTCGGCCGGGCCTGCGCCTATTGCGGGCTGGCAATCCTCTGTTTCATGGTGGGTTTTTCCTATGAGCCGCATCTTTCAGCGCGGGTCGGTGGGGCTTTTGCGTTGCTTCTCTCACTGGTTCTCGCGCTGAAAGCCTGGCTTGCTGCCAGCACCCCTTACAAGAGAACCGAGACCTGGCTCATTCTGGCGGAACATGATCGCCCGCCGCCCGATGTTGCGCAGCACCTGATCGCAACCACGCTGCGGGGCGTTTTTCTCTATTATGCCCGCTATGCGGCGCTCCTTGCTATTCTGCTCCTGGCTGCATCACTGTTATACGGCTGGGTGGCAGGATGAAACTGTTCACCATTCCACCTGCAGGACCTGCAACGCCGCTCCTCTCGCTTACAGCTGTTTCGTTTGATTGCGAGGCGACGACCCTCGATGTGCGAAGCAGCCAGATACTGGAGTTGGGTGCGGTTGCGGTCGTCAACGGCGAGGTGAAGCCAAGCCTGCATTTTGCGAGCTATGTCCATGGTGCCGGAATCATTCCCGAGGAGTCGGTCCGCATCCACGGCATCACGCTTGAGAAGCTGGTTGGAGCGCCGGACTTTGTTGCAGCATATAAGCGATTCAGTGGCTTCCATGGACGCCATGTTCTCATCGGTTATGCTGTCGATTTCGATTTCGAGCTTCTGTCGCGGGAGTGCGCAAGAGCGGGCCTGCCGTGGAAACCTCCTTTGGCGCTGGATGTGCGCGGCCTCGTGCGCGTGCTCAATCCAGCGTTGCCCGATCACTCGCTGGAGACCGTGGCCTCCTGGCTCGGGATTGAAGTTGTGGATCGCCACCGGGCATTGGGCGATGCAACGCTGACGGCGCGCGTGCTGCTGGCACTCGTCCCGCGGCTGCGAGATCGCGGCATACGCACCTTGGCGGAGGCTCAGGGTGCTTGTGATACCGTCGATGGGCGCGGGCAGCTTAGCACAACGCGAGAGGGATTGCCCGGACGAAGCATGGCGCGGGTTGACAGCTTCCCCTATCGGCACCGTATCAGCGAGGTCATGACGGGACCTCCTGCCATGATCGGACCCAAAGTGGAGATCAGGCGGGCCGTTGGGCTCATGGTGGAAAGCAAAGTCAGCTCGCTTTTTGTAGAACCGGAGAAAAAAAATGGCCCCATCGGAATCCTGACGGAGCGGGACATACTGCGCGCCATTGCGGCAGGCAATGAGAGCGCCCTTGCGGCGCCCGTTCTTCGCTTTGCCACCTTTCCATTGGTCACAGCGCGGGCCAATGATTTTGTTTATGTGGCCATGGGCTTGATGCGCAGGCTCAGGATCAGGCATCTCGGCGTTACCAATGACGATGGAAAACTGGTCGGGGCGCTAACGCAGCGGGACCTTTTGCGGTTGAGAGCCGATGAAGCTCTTGCCCTGTCAGGCGCACTCGCCGACTCGGCTTCAGTGGCAGAGCTTGCCAGCATCTGGCACAAGCTTGCGGAAGCAGCGCGCGCCCTTGTGGAAGAAGACGTCGATGCGCGCGATGTGGCGGCCATCATTTCAGGAGAAGTTTGTGCCATGACGGGGCGGGCGGCGGCCATGGCGGAAGCTGAAATTGCCGCAAACCAGAGCCGTCCAGCTGGTCTCAATTATGCCGTCATGGTGCTGGGCTCTGGGGGCCGGGGCGAAAGCCTTCTGGCGCTTGACCAGGACAATGCGATGATCTTCTCATGCCCCGACGAGGCGGCAGCGGAGACTTGGCTGGCGCAGGTTGCTACCCGCATGAATGCAATTCTCGACATGGTCGGCGTTCCGCTTTGCAAGGGCGGTGTCATGGCCCGCAACGGGCAGTGGCGTCTTTCGGCCCCGGCGTGGCGGCACCAGGTGGAAAGGTGGCTCGGCCGCACGGACCCAGCCGACATTCTTAACGCCGACATCTTTTTCGATGCCGTCGGTGTTCATGGCGATGTGGGGTTAGTGGAAGATCTCAGGAACGATGCGATATCCGCGGCCGCGGAGTCCCAAGCCTTTCTCAAGCTCATGAGTCTTGCCGCCGCCGATAGTGGTTCGGCGTTCAACTGGATGGGCGGCTTCCGGACCGACGAGAAGGGCCGCATTGACTTGAAGCGCCTCGGCGTCCTGCCAATCTTCTCTGCGGCACGCACGGCCGCTTTGCGCTATCGCATTCATGAGCGCAGCACGAGAGGAAGGCTCGCTGCATTGCGCGGCTATCCGGCGGTGCCGCAGAAACAGCTGGAGGCACTTTCGGAAGCGCACAGCTTGTTGATGGCGGTGATCCTGCGCCAACAGCTCTCCGATATCGAAAGCGGCATAGCACCTTCCAGCAACGTTGACCCGAAAGCATTGTCCGCGCTGGAGCAGTCGCGGCTGAAATGGGCGCTGCAGCAGGTGAAGAGCATAGCCGATCTGCTCGACGTGCCGACAGCCTAATAGGAGTTGTTACTCAGTCCTTCGAGTCGCCCTCAGGAGAGGGCGGGCCTTCTTCTTCGGCGGGCACGGCATAGTGCCCGCCGAGCCAGCGGTTCAGATCGATCTGGGCGCAGCGATTGGAACAGAAGGGATGGAACTTGGGCTGCGAGGGCTTCTTGCAAATGGGGCAGGGCCTGCGCGGCTTGAAGGTGACGGCTTCGCCCATCACGCTGCAACGACGGGCAGCTCTTTCCATACGCGGTGTATGGGATAGCCCGCGCCCTCCAGCAAGTGGACCGTTTCATACAGCGGAAGGCCGACCACGGCGGAATGGGAGCCCGCAAGATAGCGCACGAATGCGCCTGCCCGTCCTTGAATGGCGTATCCTCCCGCCTTGCCACGCCACTCGTCGCTGGCGATATATGTCGCCATGTCGTCGCGTGAAAGCCGCTTGAATCTCACCTTGGTTTCGACACAGCGCGCGTGATGCTTGCCGCTTGGATCAATGACGGTGATGGCGGAATAGACCCAGTGCGATCTGCCCGAAAGCAGTTGCAGGCAGTCCAAAGCCTCATCCGCATTCATTGCCTTGGGCAAGGGACGGCGGCCCAGGCCCACAACAGTGTCGGCGGCAATCACATATACGGGCTCTTCAAAAGACTTGATCAAATGCGCCTTCGCCGCAGTTTCCGCCTTTGCTGCAGCAAGCCGCAAGGCGAGCCTGCGGGGCGCTTCGCGCCTTTGCGGCGTTTCATCGACGTCAGCCGGAAAGAGAAGATCGGGCGTCAGGCCCGCCTGTTCAAGCAGCACCAGCCGCCGCGGTGAGGCGCTGGCCAGCACCAGTTTGGGGCGGGGTGCGTCATTCATCGTTTATTTGAAGCGGTAGTTGATGCGGCCCTTGGTGAGATCATAGGGAGTCATCTCGACCATGACCTTGTCGCCAGCCAGCACGCGAATTCTGTTCTTGCGCATCTTGCCGGAGGTGTGCGCGATAATCTCATGATTGTTGTGTTCGAGCTTCACACGGAACATGGCGTTCGGCAAAAGCTCCGTCACGTAACCTTCAAATTCCAGCAGTTCTTCCTTGGCCATCGAGCCTCCATGCTTTGGCGGGGCGAGCAATGGACCTTTTGCCGGGGATTTTCAAGTGTTACGGGTAATTGAAAACCGCGCCCGTTAGATCTGCTAGGTAGATGGAAAACTCAGCCGCCGGTGTAGAAAATGTGACGGCCGATCTTGACGGCCTTGCGCATGGACTTGGCCCATTTGGGCTTCACATAGTCGGCGTGATAGTTGGTGACGCCGCTCAGCATGGCAGCGACCTTGGCATCGCCCGCAAGCGCCTTTTGGGCGACGCGCTTGGAGTTCGCCCATGCCGCCGGCTGCTTGATATCGTCAGGCAGGCCATCGCAGGCAAATGAGAACTGGCAGGAATTGCGGCGCTGCGAGCCCTGATAAACGACACCACAGATGGTATTGGGATATTCGGGAGACTTCACCCGGTTGAGAATGACTTTGGCGACCGCCATCTGGCCAATTACGGATTCAGACCGGGCCTCAAAATAAATCGCGCGGGCGAGGCAGTTCTCTTCTGCGAGCCTGACCCGGCGCTGGGCGATGACCTTCTGTTTCTCCGCCTTCTTCAGCTTGAGGGATTTTTCAATGTCATCAGGCTTGGCGGCAAGGGCCATCTTTTTTGTGGCCTTGGTGCCCTGACCAGCAGCATCTCCAGCATTAAAGGCAGCAGGCACAATCCGCAGCCTTTCATTAGCCAGAGCCGCCACTTCTTTTGCGGGCTTGAGCATGGGCTTGCGCGGGCCAAGATAGCCGTCCGGCGCTTCGCCGGGATCGGTTACCAGCAAGTCAGTCTTGCCGTCGGCCACCACTGTTTCGCGGCGCAAGCCATCAAGACCGATCAGTCCGAAACTCTGATCGTCCTCAAAGAGGGATGATTTTTCCGCGATGCTTTCGGTCGTGGGCGTGAAAGTGGACAATGATGCTTCGGCAACCGCCGTATGGGCCACTGCGTTGCGGCCGATCTGGTGTCCGGCAAAAGCAAAGGCGGCAACGAGCATCGTGCCGCCAAAAAGATAAGGCATCAGGTAAGCTGCGCCTCTGCGGCGCACAGGTTGCGTCAAGAAATCGTCTTCCTGGGGCCAGTTTGGCCTGTGTCGATACCTCGGAGGTTGCAACGACTCGTTCCCGACTTAGTGCGCCGATCCCAATAAGCGGCAGCTGATGCCACTCGCTTACCAAACATAAACCATAACCCGGCCACGATTTAGCATAGGTTAATTTGAGCCGGCAACCCAAGAAATGCCGTTCCGTGAGAATTTCCAAACTTGTGCCGGTATGCTTAACAGCTTGAATTTGGGCTACTTTGCCCCTGCCCTGATACGGGCCTGGGCGGCCGCGAGGCGTGCGATGGGCACGCGATATGGCGAACATGAGACATAATCCAGCCTTTGGGCCTCGCAAAAGGCAATTGAGTCGGGGTCGCCTCCGTGCTCGCCACAAATGCCCAGATGGAGGTCGGGCCGGGCCTCGCGCCCGCGCTGGACTGCGAGTTCAACCAGCTCGCCTACGCCATCAACATCGATGGAGACAAAGGGGTCTTTCTTCATGATGCCCTTGGATTGATACTCGCTGATGAAGCGGGCGCTGTCGTCACGGCTGATGCCGAATGTCGTCTGGGTGAGGTCGTTGGTGCCGAATGAGAAGAACTCTGCCGAGGCGGCAATGTCACCGGCTTTCAGGGCGGCGCGCGGCAACTCGATCATCGTGCCGACGCGATAGGCGAGGGTAATTCCCGTTTCCCGTTCGACGGCAATCGCAGTTGCGTCAATGTGGCGGCGAACCTGATCCAGTTCGGAGCGGGCAAAGACCAGCGGCACCATGATTTCCGGAATGGGTGGCGTGCCGTGAAGCTTCTGAACTTCCGCCACAGCCTCAAAGATGGCTCGGGCCTGGATTTCGACGATTTCCGGAAAGCTCAAGAGCAGCCTGACGCCCCGGTGCCCAAGCATTGGGTTTTGTTCCTTGAGTTCGTTGACGCGCCTGCGCAGAAGGCCGGGGTCGGCGGCAAGGGATCTCGCAACGGCATCAAGCTCGGTGCCTCCTTCTGGCAGGAACTCGTGCAAAGGCGGATCGAGCAGGCGGATGGTGACGGGCAATCCTGCCATGATCTCAAAGAGCCCCACGAAATCACCGCGCATCATGGGCAAGACCTTGGCAAGGGCTGCGCGGCGATCGCGTTCCTTGTCGGCGAGGATCATTTCGCGCATGGCGACAAGGCGGTCGCCTTCAAAGAACATGTGCTCAGTGCGGCAGAGGCCGATGCCCTCGGCGCCGAAATCCTTGGCCATGCGGGCGTCCTGCACGGTTTCGGCATTGGCCCTCACTTTCATGCGGCGATAACCGTCGGCCCATTCGAGGAGCGTTGCGAAATCGCCAGAAAGTTCCGGTTTCAATGTCAGCACCTTGCCACTCATTACTTGGCCGGAACTGCCGTCTATGGTGATCTCGTCGCCACGTTTGAGCACAATTCCTGGCGCCGAGAGTGTTCCCATTGCAATGTCGATACGCAATTGCGATGCACCGGAGACGCAGGGCTTGCCCATGCCGCGGGCGATCACGGCGGCGTGGCTGGTCATGCCGCCACGGGTCGTGAGCACGCCATCGGCGGCATGAAGGCCGCGAATATCTTCCGGCAGCGTTTCGGGGCGCACCAAGATGACGGCAACGCCGTCAGCTGCAAGGCCGCGCGCTTCTTCGGCATCGAACACAATCCTGCCGGAGACGGCACCGGGCGATGCGGCAAGGCCGGTGGCAATGATATTCCGTTTCGTCTCGGGCGCGATGGTGGCATGCAGCAACTGGTCGAGGCTCAAAGGATCGATACGCAGGACCGCTTCCTCACGGCTCATCACACGCTGGTTGGCAAAATCAATAGCCATTTTGAGGGCCGCCGCCGCACTGCGCTTGACTGGCCTTGCCGACAGGAAGGAGAGCTTTTCGTGATTGACGGCAAATTCTGCTTCAATGCCGTCGCGCTGGTGACGCTCGAGTGAAGTCAGCCCTTCATGAAGCTGGCGGAAAAGGTGAGGAGATCTTGCTGCGAAGCACTCGGCACTGCCATCGTTGATCGGCCGCGCGCCGCTCAATCGTGCGGCTATTCCGGAGCCCCAGGCCTGCGGCATGAAGCTGCCGTTGAGTTCCGCTGTCCCCGTCTGGCTGCTCCGCGTGGCGGCGCGGCCGAGGCCTGAGTCTTCGCTGAACTGGCCTCCGGCCATCGCCTGAATGATAAGCGCAAGACTCGCCTCGCCTGAAACTCCGTGAAGCTTGCGGTGGGTTCTGGCGCGTGGCGCATTCCAGGCCCGCATCATGGCAAAGCATGCGGCCTTCACCTGCGTCATCGGGTCTTGCGGAAAGGCCTCGCCGTTGTTGCTTTCAAACTGTGCTTTGAAACGGTTGGCTAGTTCCCTGGCGTCAGCGCCCTGGAGTTCGGAGGCGGAGACAAAGCCGCGTTCTTCCATGTACATGGCCACAATGTCTTCAAAGATTGCTGGATCGTCACCCATGACAACATGGGCGAAATCCTGCACGAAGCGCCGATAGGCTTCATAGACCAGACGAGGCTCTCCGTTTTGGGCGGCAAGATATTCTGCGGCTTCGTCGTTGAGGCCTACATTGAGAAGTGCGTCGGTGAAGGCCGGAACGGCGCAACTGGCGCTTGGCCTGATGGCGATGAGTGTCCTGCCTTCTCCGGACTGGATATGGGCCAAGGCGGACGCAATCGAATCTGCGAGCACAGGCCAGTCCGTCTCGTTCAACGTCTGGCAGGTTTGCGCGGTGATCACAAAGCCCTGAGGCACGGGAAGGCCTAGTTCCATCATGGTGTGGAGCATCTGGGCCTTCTCGCCGATATGGCGGGCCTGCAACTCAGCATGCGGCGAGCTGAGATCAATGATGGCGGGTGCGGTTAACATGGTTTGCGCTGCAGCAAAGACCGCCGAGTTCCATTCGTCAAGAAAGCGGCAGGCGAAGTGTTAACGTTAAGCCGTTGCCAGTCCTCCGCGTGGCGATATCTTGCGGAAGAGGAGCCAGGCGGCAATGGACATGTTGAGCAGGTTCCAAGCGATGCCATGAAGGAAGGCCAGCCGGTAGGAACCAGTCATGTCGAAGATTTCGCCGGAAATCCAGCCGCCCAAGGCCATGCCAAGAACCGTTGCCGTCAAAACCATGCTGATGCGGGTTCCTGCCTCGCGGGCCGGAAAATTGTCGCGCACGATGAGGGCGTAGCTGGGTACGATGCCGCCCTGCGACAGCCCGAAAAGTGATGAGACCAGATAAAGTGATGCCAGTCCGTCAAACGGAATATAGAGAATGAGTGCAAGGCACTGCAGCACCGAGCCGATGATCAAGGTTCCGACGCCGCCGATCTTGTCTGCGATGAGGCCGGAAGCAAGGCGGCTTGCAACACCAAAGCCAAGCATGAGCGAGAGCATTTTTGCGCCGGCCTCGGCGCCGTAGCCCAGATCACCGCAATAGGCGATGATGTGAACCTGGGGCATGGACATGGCGACGCAACAGGCAAGGCCCGCCAGCACCAGCATGAACTGAAGGAACGGCGTGCCCGTCGGCTCGCTCTTTACGGCAGCAGTGCCTGATCTCTCCTCAAGTGAAGCGCGGGGTCTGAGCAGGAGAGACAGCGGCAGCATCAGGACGACGCAAGCGATACCGATGGCGATGAATGAAGTGCGCCAGCCGAACGCCTCGACCATCTTGGTGAGGATCGGCGGCCAGACTGTGCCGGCAAGATAGTTGCCGCTTGCAACAATCGCGACGGCGATGCCACGGCGTTTCTGGAACCAGAGGGAGATGTCGGCCACCAGCGGGCCAAATGTTGTGGCCACGCCGAAGAGACCGATGATAACAGCTTGCGCAATGACGAAGACCCAATAGTTGGGGGCAAGACCTGCGAGGATGAAGCCAAGCCCAAGCATGATGGCGCCTCCGATCATCGGCACCATGATGCCGAAGCGGTCGGCGAGCTTGCCGGCGAGTACGCCGCCGATGGCAAAGCCGATCATGGTCCTGGTGTAGGGGAAGGTGGCCCAGGAGCGGTCGACGGCGAATTCCTTCTCGATAACCGGAAGCGTCACCACCGCAGCCCAAAGGCCGATGCCGCCGATTGCGGCGAGCGCCAGCGAGACGCCCATGCGGAACCAGGAATACCGAGAGTCTGGCGCGTAGGTGACCATGGGCGCGCTTTAGAGAAAACAGCGGCGCAGCGTTAGGGCCAGAAGTGCCGGGCTGCCATGCCGCAAGCAGCACGGACAATTGGGACAATTATTGCGGGAGTACGCGGCCTGGACTGAGGATGCCCCTGGGGTCGAAGAGCTGCTTCAGCCCGCGCATCAGCTCCAGTTCGATGGGCGATTTGATCTTCGCCATATCATCGCGCTTCAGGATACCGATGCCATGTTCTGCACTGATGGTGCCGCCATGTTTCAGCACGATGGCATGGACGACTTCATTCATGTTCTTCCACTGGGCAAGGAATGTTGCCTTGTCCATGCCGACGGGCTGGGAGATGTTGAAGTGCATGTTGCCATCGCCCATGTGGCCGAAGCAGACGGGGCGGCAGCCTGGCATGAAGCGTGCAACCGCATCGAGCCCCTCGGCGATGAATTGCGGCAGGTGTGACAGTGGTACGGCGACATCATGCTTGATGGAACCACCTTCGAATTTCTGGGCTTCCGAAAGCTTTTCCCGCACGTCCCAAAAATCCTGGCGCTGCGCCTCTGACTGGGCCACGGCGGCATCGCTGATCCAACCTTTTTCCAGAGCCTGTTCGAGAATTGCATTAAGGGTTTCTTCCGATGTGTCGGCAAGTTCCAGCAGCACGCACCAGGGAGACGGTTGGGTCAGCGGGCGCCTTGCCCCCATGTGCAGTTCGGCAAAGCTGATGCCGATGTCGGGCACCAGTTCAAATGCAACGACGCGGTTTCCGCTCAGCTTCTGTGCCTGTGCTAGAAGTTCGAGGCCGGCGGCAGGATGATTGATCGCCGCAAAGGCTGTGTCCTTGCGGCCGATCTGCGGAAAGAGCTTCAAAACAGCGGCGGTGATGACGCCGAGCGTTCCCTCAGAGCCGATGAAGATGTCGCGCAGATCATAGCCTGTATTGTCCTTGCGCAATTTACGCAGCCCGTTCCAGATGCGGCCGTCGCTCAGCACAACTTCGAGGCCGAGGCAAAGATCGCGGGCCGTGCCATAGGCGAGAACATTGAGGCCGCCTGCGTTGCTCGCCAGATTGCCGCCAATGCGGCAGGACCCTTCCGATGCGAGACTGAGCGGGAAATACCGGTCATTCGCTGCGGCTGCGTCCTGAACCGACTTCAATGTGCTGCCTGCTTCTGCTGTGAGCGTGAAATCCTGGGCATCAACCTCACGGATGGCTGTCATGCGGTTGAGAGACAGGAGCACCTCATGGCCGGCGGGATCGGGAATTTGGCCGCCCACAAGGCCTGTATTGCCGGATTGCGGGACGATCGCTGTTTCTGTTTCATAGGCGATGGCGAGAAGTTTCGATACTTCTTCGGTACTGGAAGGCCGCAGTACAAGCGGTGTCCGCCCATGCCATTTGCCTCGCCATTCCTCCAGATAGGGCTTCTGATCGGCGCCGGGCCAAATAGCACCTTTGGGGCCTGTCACACCGGCAAGACGCTTCAGTATTTCAGCCGTAGGTGGAGCTTTTGTCATGGGATTCTCGGCGCGGCAGCGCGGCGCAGCCTGTCGTTGATGGCCTCGCCCAGCCCATGACTTGGGATTGGCGCAACGGCAATACGATCTGGGTGCAGCGCGTCCACTTCATGCAGGAGCTTAAAGAGGTTGGCGGCGGCTTCGATGAGATCTCCCTTTCTTGAGAGAGAATATTGGCCAAAGGCATGTTTGCCGAAACCGATATAGCTTTCGCCTGCCTCTGGTTCGACGGCATTCAACCGCAAAGCGGCGTGGGGGGCGTAGTGGCTTTCAAGCAGGCCGGGACTGTGGAGTACTTTGCCTGGCTTTGGTGTGTCGAGGGGTTGGCCAAGCACATGTTCAATCTCCTGTCGTGGCAATCCGCCGGGCCGCAGCAGACGCACCGTATTGCCCTCAAATTGGACGACGGTCGACTCAAGCCCAACTGTGCAAGGCCCGCCGTCCACGATCATGTCGACGGCGCTGCCAAGTGAGCGCCGTACATGCTCCGCCGTCGTGGGGCTGATGCGGCCGGAACGATTGGCGCTGGGGGCGGCGATGGGTGTTCCCACTTCTTTCAGCAAGGCAAGCGCCACGGGATGGTTGGGCACGCGCAGTGCCACGGAGTCGAGCCCTGCCGAACAGAGTTGGGAGATTGCACAACTGGCACTTCTCTCAACGATAATCGTCAGCGGTCCGGGCCAGAATGCTTTCGCGAGTGCCTTAGCGGCAGACGAGAATCTGCCCTGCGTGAAAGCCTCATCCGTCGTGGCAAGATGCGAGATTAACGGATTGATTTT
This sequence comes from Aestuariivirga sp., assembly GCA_044868645.1. GTDB lineage: Bacteria > Pseudomonadota > Alphaproteobacteria > Rhizobiales > Aestuariivirgaceae > Aestuariivirga. Next base: position 6,807 of record JBIOWL010000196.1, on the reverse strand, counting down.
CGGGCGTGATTTGGCAGCGAAGATGCGCGCCACGGCGTGATCGTTGGTGGCGTCGGCGCCGAGGCCATAGACAGTTTCGGTCGGGAAGGCCACGAGGCCGCCATCCCGCAGGATGCGGGCTGCTTCCGAGATTGTTGTGGCGCTGACCATGGCCCGCGCCCTATAGCAGGCAGGATCAGCCGATCCAATCATGACAACACTTGTCTTCACGCATGCAAGCTCCCTTGCGCATGAAACGCCGCCCGGACATCCCGAACGCGTGGACCGGATCAAGGCGGTCAATGCTGTCCTCGCCGCGCCGGCGTTGCGTGGAGTTACGCGGCGCGATGCACCGCTCGGCACTGAAGAGGCCGTGCTGCTGGCTCATACGCCGGAGCTTTTGTTACGCATCAAATCGCTGAGCCCCGAAACCGGATTTGAATATGTTGATGCTGACACGGTGATGGGGCCGCAGACGCTTGAGGCGGCATTGCGCGCCGTCGGTGCTGCTACCGCTGGTGTCGATGCCGTCTTTGAAGGCAAGGCGGATAATGTGTTCTGCGCTATGCGGCCTCCGGGCCATCACGCCGAGCACAATCGCGCCATGGGCTTCTGCTTCTTCAACCAGGCTGCCATCGCTGCCCACCATGCGCGAAATCACCACGGTGCGGAACGGGTGGCGGTCGTCGATTTCGACGTACACCACGGCAATGGCACGCAGGACATTTTCTGGTCGGATGCGGATCTCTTTTATGGGTCGACGCACCAGATGCCGCTCTATCCTGGCTCGGGCGCGCCGTCCGAAACTGGTGTCGGCAACATCTTTAATGCGCCGCTCAGGGCAGGCGATGGCGGTGTCGAATTCCGCGCCGCCATGGAGCGCGTCATTCTTCCCGCACTCTCTACATTCAGCCCTGATCTCATCATCATTTCCGCGGGCTTCGATGCCCATGAACGCGATCCCCTGGGAAGCCTGCAACTGACGGAAGAAGATTTCTCCTGGATTACGCTGAAGCTCATGGAAGTGGCCGACCAGTTCTGCGGGGGCCGCGTTGTTTCGGTACTTGAAGGCGGTTATGATCTGCAGGGGCTTGCAGGTTCCGTCGGCGTTCATGTGCATGCGCTGCTGCACGGCGAGCAGGGCTTGCTGGAAGAGAATGAAGTATCCGAAGAGGATGAAGACTGATGGCTGATGCCAAGAACGATATTGCGGGGCTTTCCTTCGAGAAGGCGCTGGAAGCGCTTGAAGACATCGTGGCGCGGCTTGAGGCGGGCAAGGTTGACCTTGAAGAGTCGATCAAGATCTATGAGCGCGGCGAAGCGCTGCGCGCACACTGCGAAAAGAAACTGAAGGAAGCGGAAGCGCGCATCGAGAAGATCACCCTTGATCCTTCCGGCAAGCCTAAGGGCACAACATCTCTGGATGTGGAGTGAGCCGCCGCAGGCTTGATGAAGAGATTGCGGCGCGCGGCCTTTTGCCCTCGAGGGCGCGGGCACGTGACGCGGTGTTGCGCGGCACGGTTTCCGTCAACGGCGTTCTTGCTCGCAAGCCGTCGCAATCAATTGGGTCAAACGATGCAATAAGCATTGCGGATGAGGGGCAGCGTTATGTGTCTCGTGCGGCCCTTAAACTCCTGCATGCACTGGATCACTTCAAAGTTTCGGTTCAAGGCCGCATCAGCTTCGACATTGGCGCATCTACCGGCGGCTTCACGCAAGTTCTCCTGGAAAGGGGCGCGAAACATGTGACGGCCATCGATGTCGGGCACGGTCAGCTTGCTCCGCTCTTGGCCAAGGACAATCGTGTCACGTTGGTTGAAGGCCTCAATGTGCGAGACATTGCGCACGATCAATACCCGCAGAACTGCAGCCTTATCACATGCGATGTCAGTTTCATTTCGTTGAAACTGGCATTGCCTCCCGTCCTTGCACTTGCTTCTCCGGGGACTGATCTCATTGCCCTCATCAAACCACAGTTTGAAGTGGGGAAAGAAAAAGTCGGCAAGGGCGGCATTGTAGCGGACCCCAAATTGCATGAAATGACCTGCAATGGCATTCGGGACTTTCTTGAAGCATCGGGATGGGCGGTGAAAGGTATTGAACCATCACCCCTCGAGGGTGGCGATGGAAACGGGGAGTTTTTGATTGCGGCGAGAAAGCCCTAACCTTTCTTCCTTCGCAGGTGTTCATCGAGCCGCGGCATGATCTCGATGAAGTTGCAAGGGTCGTGCCGGTAGTCAAGCTGGTGAACTAGAATCTGGTCCCAGCCGTCGCGGCAGGCGCCGGGTGAGCCTGGCAGGCAGAAAACATATTTGCCGGTGACCACTCCGGCGGTGGCGCGGGATTGCATGGTTGAAGTGCCGATCTTCTGGAAGGAGATCATGTGGAACACTGTGCCAAAGCCTTCGATCTCCTTGTCGAACAGGGGCGCCACGGCCTCTATGGTGACGTCACGGCCCGTGAGTCCGGTGCCGCCCGTTGTGATCACGGCATCGACGTCCTTGCGCTTCACCAATTTCCTGATGGCCGATCTGATCTGACGGACTTCGTCTTTGACAATCAAGCGTGCGGCCAGCTTGTGGCCTGCCGTCTGGATGCGCTCTGCCAGAGTTGCGCCCGACTTGTCGTCCTCCATGGAGCGCGTGTCAGAGACGGTGACGACAGCAATGCCGATCGTAATAAAGTTGCGTGGTGCGGTGGCGCTCATGCTTCGTTCAGCCTGTCGCGAAAGGCCTGCAAATCCTGCCAGGCGAGCTTTTTGCTTTGTGGGCTCTTGAGCAGTGTTTCAGGATGGAAGGTTGTCATCAACGGGAACTGATGGCCATCGACTTCGACATTCCGCCACTTGCCGCGGGCGCGGGTGATGGCAGGCTCGCCGTCTGTCAGATATTGTCCGGGCAAGGCTCCGAGGCACAAGACGGCCTTCGGCATCAGGAGCGCGAACAGGCGATGGATGAAAGGCACCGAAAGCCTTGCCTCCAGTTCAATGACGGCGCGATTGCCCGGTGGCCGCCAGGGCACAAAATTGGCCAAGGCAACCTGTTCCAGATTGTCCTTATGCAAGAAGCCGCAAAGGCCGATGGCCGCAAGCATGTTCTCAGCCAGGGCCTGGTGCTTTGCAGACAATACTTCGCCGACGGGGTCTTCCTCCGAGCGGGGCTTGTCACTCAGCACAAGCACGCGCGCCTCAGTGGAGCCGTTGAAGAAACAGAGCCTGGTTGCGGTTCTTTTCAACGGATGTGCTTCGAAGGCGAGCCAGGCATCTGTGAGCTCGGCGATCGCGGAAGCACCGGCAGCCAGCGCCATGGCGTCGGCAGCAAGATCACCCGATTGCAGAAGGGCCCCAGATGGCCGGAGCATCTTTGGAGGTTGCGGCAATGCCGGCGGAACGGGCGCGGTTTCGCGCCTTTCCTCAGCGAAACGGTTGACAGGACGGTCGAGGATGATCTCGTCCGCGCCCATGTCGATGAGCCAGGGAAGATAGGCTCTGACGCCGCCATCCAGATTATCGTTTGTGCCTGTTGTCATGCCGCTTTCGGGCGCTTGTTCAGCCTTGTGGAAATCCTATAACAGGTGTGTGAGAAGCAGGAAACTGTGAAGGGGAAAACCTTGGACGACGTTGTGCGCGAGCAGATGGAATATGATGTCGTCATCGTTGGCGCAGGTCCGGCGGGGCTTGCGGCTGCCATCCGCGTCAAGCAGCTGTCGCCGGAGACGACTGTCTGCGTTCTCGAGAAGGGCTCGGAAGTGGGCGCGCATATTTTATCGGGCGCGGTGGTCGATCCCATTGCCCTCAACGAGCTCATTCCGGACTGGAAAGAGAAAGGTGCGCCGCTTCTTACCGAGGTGACCGAAGACCGTTTTTATGTGCTGGGGCCGCGGGGGGCACTTCGCGTTCCTAATTTTCTCATGCCGCCGCTGATGTCGAACCATGGCAACTATGCCGTCTCGCTCGGCAATGTCTGCCGCTGGCTGGCGCAGCAGGCCGAGGCGCTGGGCGTTGAAGTCTATCCGGGCTTTGCGGCTTCCGAAGTTCTTTACAGGGAAGATGGCCCGGTGCGGGGCGTCGTTGCAGGCGTCATGGGCATTTCGAAGACAGGTGAGAAAAAGCCCGATTATCAGCCGGGCATGGAGCTTTGCGGCAAATATGTGCTGATCGCAGAGGGTGTGCGGGGCTCGCTTGCCAAGCAGATCATTGCGAAGTTTGGGCTCGCAGAAGGGCGCGAACCGCAAAAGTTCGGCATCGGCATGAAGGAATTGTGGGAGGTCAAGCCCGAGAAACACAAGCAGGGCCAGGTGACCCACACCATGGGCTGGCCGCTTGGCATGAAGACCGGCGGCGGCTCATTCATGTATCACCTGGAAGACAATCTGGTATCCGTCGGTTTCGTGGTGCATCTCAATTATGAGAATCCCCATCTCTATCCATACATGGAATTTCAACGCTTCAAGCATCATCCGCTGATTGCATCGGTGCTGGAAGGCGGGCGGCGTGTGGCCTATGGAGCGCGCGCCATTACAGAAGGCGGCTTTCAATCGGTGCCGAAGCTGACATTTCCGGGCGGTGCGCTTATCGGATGTTCGGCGGGCTTCGTGAACGTGCCGCGCATCAAGGGCAGTCACAATGCCATGAAAACCGGCATGATGGCGGCAGAAGCCGTCGTTGCGGCGATTGCAGAAGGGCGCAGCGGCGATGAGCTTTCAGCTTATTCCGCCGCCTATGCGAATTCCTGGGTTTATGAAGATCTCAAGAAGGTGAAGAACGTCAAGCCCATGTGGTCGAGGCTCGGCCTCATCGGCGGCGTTGCTCTGGGCGCCATCGACATGTGGATGAACACGCTCTTCGGTTTCGGGCTCGGCACCTGGAAACACGGCAAGCCGGACCATGCGGCAACCGGCAAGGCCGCTGACTTCAAGCCCATCGACTATCCAAAGCCCGATGGCGTGATTTCATTCGACCGGTTGACGAATGTTGCCTTCTCCAACACGGCTCATGAGGAAGATGAGCCAGTGCATCTGCAACTCATCAATCCTGAAATCCCCATTGCGGTTAATCTGCCGCTCTATGACGAGCCGGCGCAGCGCTATTGCCCGGCCGGTGTCTATGAAGTCGTGTACCAGGAAGGCCAGGCGCCGCGCTTCCAGATCAATCACCAGAATTGCGTCCACTGCAAGACTTGCGACATCAAGGATCCGTCACAAAACATCAATTGGACCGTGCCGCAGGGCGGCGAAGGCCCGAACTACCCCAACATGTAGTAAACGACCTGTAAAACGACACGCAACGTTAACCACGCACATAATCTCCGCAATTCTTAACACATTCGACTAAAATTCGCGCGATTGGCGTAACGAGTTCTTTCTCTCTCCCCCTTTAATTCTGGCCCGAACTCTAGGGGAGTATTGTCTATGCGTGTGCCCAAGTCTGGTCCGGCCATGGCAGGAAAATTCAAACGCTATCTCCGCGATAGCACCGCCACCACGAGCGCCATCTTCGGCCTTGCGGCGATTCCTTTCTTCATGGCTGCGGGCGTTGCCGTCGACATGTCGCGCGCCAACATGGAGCAGACGGCATTTCACGCCGCGCTTGACAGCGCGGCGCTTGCGATCGCCGCGGATGACCGCTCTTCGACGATGGGCCTTTCTGAATCGGAGATCACGACGCGGGAAGCCGAGCTCAAGGTGATCGCGGAGGATTTTGTCGAGGCGAACTATCAAAGCGATTCCTTCACGGCGGAAATCACAGCGCTTGACGTGCAGATCACCGGCCAGGACGTGACGCTGACAGCGACCGCCCAGTTCCCGACGACCATCATGGGGGCTTTCGGCATCGACACCATTGACCTTGACTTCCTCAGCCGGATCAAGAAGGCCATGCGGCCCATTGAACTGGTGATGGTGATGGACACCACGGGCTCCATGGCGTCCAGCGGCAAGCTCGATGGCGCCAAGACGGCGGCACACCAGCTCCTCGATACACTCTACAGTGGCTCGCTCTCAAGCGCGCCGCGGAGCGAATATCTGCGCACGGCCCTTGTTCCGTTTTCCGGCGCGGTCCGCCTTAACCAGTCGGCCTATGACTTCAATATCAACTGGATCGATACGGCTGGAGACAATCCGCTGTCAAAGGTGAACTTCAACCAGAGCATCGCGGCGCCTGCTGCGTGGAACAATTACTACGCCTGGTCGCAGATTAAGAAGTCTTCGACTGAGTATCATACATGGAATGGCTGCGTGGAAGCGCGCATGCGTGGCACTTCGCCGGGGACCAATGACTACAACACCAATGATGTGGCGCCCAATCTCGCAGTTCCTGCAACATTGTTCCCGGCCTATTTTAATCCTGACACGCGGAGCACCAGCTACGGCGCCAGCTATATTTCAGGCACCTCACTTACTGCTGTTGGCAGCGAATGCAGGGGCCTCCCAGATTCGACCGTGTGTTCCAGCACATCGACTACAAACCTCTATATGAAGCAGGAGAACTACTACAAGTACGCCGATACAAATATTGGCGTGGAAACGACCTCGGGTCAGGGCCCGTGGAAAAGCTGTACCGGTACCACCGTCGTTCCCATGACCTATGACAGGGCAAAGGTTGAGGCCGGCATTGATGCCATGGTCGCAGTGGGCCCTACCGTCATTCCGGAAGGACTGGCCTGGGGCTGGCGCGCGATCTCACCAACTGAGCCCTTCACATTGGTGGAAGGTTCAGGCTCGCTCGCCGCTACCACGATCTCTCCTTACAATGATGTGCGCTGGCAGAAGATCATAGTTCTGATGACAGACGGCGACAACGATGTCAGTCCGGGCAACTACAGCCTCAAT
>JBIOWL010000195.1:0-4372 GCA_044868645.1 Aestuariivirga sp. | reverse complement strand
GAGGATGACGTTGTTGTGACGGAGAACGGCATCGAGTCGCTAACGACGTTTCCAAGGGAATTGCGGGTCATCGGAAAAAACCCATAATTCAGTAACACTCGGCATTCACGCCGCCGCGGTTTCGCCTGGCGGCTCTACTGGGCGCCCTTATAGTGGGCAACGATGTCTTTCGGTCCTGCCGCGTTCGCGGCCTTCCTCCCCAGAAAATAAACGCCACTCGCCCCATCCACGGCAAAGGATGAAGGAATCAGGTGATCGAGGTACTGAACCCAGAAGAAGGCCAGTTTGGCTATCTTGCCGGCCTTTCGGGACCGGAAAATGCTACGCACAAGATAGTCGACCGACCAGATGAACTGCAATCCGGGCCCGCCGCTCGCGCCAGACGATACAAGCTCGAAATTCCGGAATAAGTAGCGGTGGCCGCTTTCAGTGAAGCGGGTGAAATCATAGGCCCCCTCATGGACCTGTTGCATGAACGGTGTCTCGGCATAGACAATTCCCCGCGGTTTCAACACACGCGAGATCTCACTCACAACCTGCGCTGGCTGCAAGACGTGCTCGAGAACGGCTTGTATCACGACCGCATCAAAGGCACTGTCCGGAAGGGGAATTTCATGGGCATCGGCCACGAATTGGACAAGTGGTGTGGCATAGATGTCGAAAGCGACAATCTCGATGTCAGGTGAGTCATAAAGCGGCTGCATGCCTTGGCCAACGGTCCCCCCACCAACTATCAATACTCTTCGCGGAGCCGGCAGGCCCCGCAGCAAGTCCATGAGCGCCGAGACATTCGCTTTGGTTGCATTCTTCTCGGGTGATACGAGGCGCTTAATGGCTAATCCCAAGCCGGTGTAACTGCGCCGTTCAACCGTGCTGCGCGCTGCGCTGGACCGGGTTTCCTCCTCATCCAATATCGATGATTCGAAGTTGACGAGAATGGGCCTGCCGTTCACGACCTCATAGGTTGGTCCTCTCGCATTGCCGGGGGCAAGTGTTGTCTCATCCACGAACTCAAGCGCGTGTTTTCCGCCAGGACTGCGCAACAAGGGGATACAGCGTTCGAACGGGAGCAGCATGATTACACTTTCACATGGTCAAAAGGATTGGGGCGAATGAGGCGCACCTGAGACGTGGATAATGCCGACGCGACCGGCCGGTATCCACTCGCAGGTATCGACATGATTAATTGATTCAAGTTCTTTTTCCTTTCATCCTGAAGCGCGCGAACTCCTTGGCGATCTGGGCGGCCACGCGGGCGTTGTGCAGGACGAGCTGCAAATTGGCGGCGAGCGAGCGGCCTTCAGTGATTTCGGTGATGCGCTTCAACAGGAAGGGTGTGACGTCCTTTCCGTGAATAGCCTTCGCGCTGGCCTCGGCAACGGCGCGTTCAATGTGAGGTGCTATTTGTGCTGAGGGAATCTCATGTTCTGCCGGAATGGGATTGGCGATGACCATGCCACCATCGAGGCCCATGGCCCATTTGGCCTTCATCATGGCAGCGACTTCTTTGGCGGTGTCAGCGCGCAGCGTCAGGCGATGGCCGCTCTGACGTGAGAAGAAGGCCGGGAATTCATCCGTGCCGAAGCCGACAACCGGAACACCCTGGGTTTCGAGCACTTCTAGAGTGAGTGCCAGATCGAGAATCGATTTTGCACCTGCTGTAATGACGGCAACATTGCTCTTGGAGAATTCGATCAGGTCGGCCGAGACATCGAAGGTTTTTTCGGCGCCGCGATGCACGCCGCCGATGCCGCCTGTAGCAAAAACATGAATGCCCGCTATAGCGGCGATACGCATGGTGGAGGCAACGGTTGTTGCACCATTCATTTTCTTGGCGACCACAAACGGAAGGTCGCGGGTGGAAACTTTCAGGATGCCGGGGCCTTCCTTGGCAAAGCGCTCAAGTTCCTTGTCGGTAAGGCCAGCACGCAACTCACCATCTATAACGGCGATCGTAGCGGGCACGGCTCCTTCGCTGCGGATCACCTTCTCCACTTCGCGCGCCATCTCAAGATTCTGCGGAAATGGCATGCCGTGCGCGATGATGGTGGATTCCAGCGCCACCACCGGCTTTCGCTTCGCCAGCGCCGCCTTCACTTCAGGCGTGAGTTTTACTTTCATCATCTACTCCAGGAATGAGCGTTCGCTGGCGGCGATGCGGCCCGCCAGATTCTGCCCTTCGGCCACGGCATCCACCAGGGACTTGCCTTGCAGCAATCCATACACGAGGCCCGCCACCGCGCCATCCCCTGCCCCGGTTACGTCCACAACCGGCCCTGCGGGCATCGCCGCGGTGTGGGAAATTTCCTTACCATCAGAACAGAATGCGCCTTCGGGGCCGGCATGGATGATCGCATTGCGCAGTCCTTTGCCGTGAAGGAATGTGATGGCCTTATCGATCTCGCGCGTTGCTGCCAATGCTTCGATTTGGTCAAAATTTGGCGTGGCATAGGCGATAGGGCCGGCTTCCAGCAGCTTGAAGAGCTTCTGCGACTTGGGAACGGATACAGGTTCGATCAAAAGCTTGTCACGAGCAATATCTGCTATGGTGTGTAGCGACGCCAATGGCAAATTGCAGTCCGCTACAACGAGACGTGCCGAAGAAAGAATATCCGCATTCGCCTGAATGATGTCCGGCGTGAGATGTTCAACTGCCTGCATGTCATTCATGGCGGTGATGAGTTCACCATTGCGGTCGAGGATCGCAATGTAGGTGCCGGTGCTACCCGCCACGCGCTGCACGCGACTGACATCAACTTTGGCGCTCCGTGTTGTTTCCAACACGCTGTCGCCCATGGCGTCACGGCCTAGCGCTGAAATAAGCGAGACCTTTGCACCCAGCCGCGCCAGATTGTGGGCGATGTTGCGCGCAACGCCGCCAGCAGAAGTGATGACGGTTCCAGGATTTGATGTGCCGAGCTTGTTGGCTTCCGTTGACTTCGCCTTGATGTCGAAGTTGCAGCCGCCGATGACGACGACATCAACCACGGTCAGAAATCGGTGGGCACGCCACCTTCCCTGATACGGCGGTTGACGAAATCATCGAGCGCCTCCTTGTGGGCGGGGTCAAAGTTCGGCGCTTGGTATTCATTGAGGGCCTGCTTGTAAAGCTGGTTGGCGCGCTTCAAGGCATCGGGCGAGCCCGCCGCCGACCATTGCTGATAGTTCCGCCAGTCGGAGATCATGGGGGCGTAGAAAGCATCCGTGAAGCGGGCGAGCGTGTGGGCCGTGCCGAAGAAGTGCCCGCCGGGACCGACATCCCTTATGGCCTCGACGGCCAGACTTTCCTCAGTGATTTCAACGGGTTTCAGGAACTCCTTGACCATCTGAATGAGATCGCAGTCGAGCACGAACTTCTCGAAGGAGGCTACGAGACCACCTTCCATCCAACCGGCGCCATGCATGATGTAGTTGCCGCCGCCCATGGTGAGACCCCAGAGCGAGAAGACGCTTTCATAGGCGGCTTGGGCATCCACTGTGTTCGCCGCATTGGTGTTGGAGGTGCGGAAGGGGATGTTGTAGCGGCGCGCGAGCTGGCCGCCGATCAGCGTGGTCTTCATATATTCCGGTGTGCCGAAAGCGGGCGCGCCTGATTTCATGTCAACATTTGATGTGAAGCCGCCATAAATCACGGGCGCGCCGGGCTTGACGAGCTGGCAATAGGCTATCCCTGCTAGTGCCTCGGCATTTTGTTCCACCAACGCACCAGCGAGCGTTATCGGCGCCATGGCTCCTGCCAGCGTGAAAGGCGTCACGCAGATCACCTGATTGCGCTTTGAAAGCTCGGTCATGCCGATCAGCATGTTGCCATCGAGCTTCAAAGGCGAGTTGGTGTTGACCACACTCATCAGCGTTGGTTCGCGCTCGAATTGCTCCTGGGAGATACCTCGCGACAGGCGCGCGATTTCCAGCGCATCCATCACGCGTTCGGTGCCCAGCGAATAGGCAACGAAGGGCTTGTCGGTAAGCTGGCAGACATCGCGCAGCACTTCGAGATGGCGCACCGAGGCGTGAACGTCGATGGGCTCCACCGGATAGCCGGAACAGAAGTCGATGGCGTTGAAATGCTCCGCGAGCTTGATGAACTTCTTGAAGTCTTCGCGGTTACCGGTGCGGCGGCCACCTTCCATGTCGTGGCAATTGGGCGGGCTTCCCACCGTGCCGAACTCGATGTTGGCGCCGCCCACTTGCAGATTGCGCTCCGGATTGCGGGCGTGAACAGTGAAGGAAGATGGCGCATGGGCAATCAGCTCTTCAATCATTGCTGGATCGAAATGGACTCGTTCGCCGTCAACCTTCGCGCCTGCTTTCTTCAGCAAGTCGCGGGCTTCCGGAAGCATGAAGTCCATGCCGATTTCGGCAAGCACTTTCA
>JBIOWL010000194.1:0-3351 GCA_044868645.1 Aestuariivirga sp. | reverse complement strand
GACGCCCTCAAGCCACGGCGTCACCGCATCCTTGTTGGCCTTCAGCCATTCCATAGCCGTGGCCTTGGGATCAGCGCCGCTCTTGAGAACAGGGTCCATCATGGCGCCTTCCATGGCCAGCGTGAATTTCTGGTTGGAGAGAAGTTTGGCGACATTCGGGCATTCCGCGCCATAGCCGGCGCGCACATTGGTGAGAACCGTGGCGGCGCCAAAGCCTGAGTCACCCATGCCGTCGAGGTAATGGATTTTCATCTCGCCCATGATGGGATGGGGCGTCCAGGCCAGGAAAATGATCCACTGATTGTCCTTCATGGCTTTTTCGGCCTCGGTCAGCATGCCCGCTTCCGAGCTCTCCACCAGTTCAAAGCCGGCGAGGTTGTTTTTGGCATCATCGATCATCGTCTGGATGATACGGTTGCCGTCATTGCCCGCCTCGATGCCGTAGATCTTGGAGTTGAACTTGTCCTTCTGTGCACCAAGGTCTGCAAGACTCTTCACTCCGGCGTCGGCCACATATTGCGGCACCACCAGGCCGTAGCCTGCGCCTTCGAGGTTAGTGGACAGTTGCTCTACCGACTTGTCATCGAGATAGGGCTGGATGTCGGCGGTCATGGACGGCATCCAGTTGCCGAGGAAGACGTCGATGTCCTTGTTCTTGAGTGAGGCATAGGTCACCGGCACAGATAGCGTCTTCACCTCCGGCGTGTAACCCAGCGCCTCAAGCACAACTTGCGTGGCGCCGGTCGTCACCTGGATGTCGGTCCAGCCCACATCGGCAAAGCGCACTGTCTTGCAGCTTTCTGGCTCGGCGGCCTGCGCGGCCCCTGCCGCCAGCGCCAGAAGCGCCGACGTGACGAAAATTTTCCTGATCAATGTCATTCTGAGTACTCCCTGTGGTCCTGATCTTCTGTTGCGGCTATTTCACGGTTGAAGCCGGAAGATGGTGAAATTAAGCGCCTCCCGGGGCCAAGCGTCAAGGCGATGAGCGGCAGTTGGTTAGGAGCGCGCGACACTTAACCCTTGGGCGAATCTCGGGCATATAGGCTGGGCATAAGAAGGAGAGGCAAAATGGGGAAGGTTAAGTGGGGGGTAATCTCCACGGCGAATATCGGCGTGGCCAAGGTCATTCCGGGCATGCTGAAGAGCAGTGAATTGGAGGTGGCCGCTATCTCCTCCCGCAATCTCAGGACCGCCAAGGAATGGGCCGGAAAATTGGGAATCCCCAGAGCCTATGGTTCCTATGAAGAGATGCTGGCCGATCCCGAAATTGAAGCCGTCTATAACCCCCTTCCCAACCATCTCCATGTGCCGCTGACCCTGGCCGCTGCCAAAGCCGGAAAGCATGTGCTCTGTGAAAAACCGATTGCCATCACAGCCAAGGAAGCAGCCCAGCTCCGCAAACTGCCAAAATCCATCAAGGTGGCGGAAGCCTTCATGGTGCGCCACGCGCTGCAATGGAAAGATGCTTTGGCCCGGGTGAAGGCAGGCGAGATCGGCGAGGCCCGCGCCATCCAGGTCATGTTCACCTATTTCAACCGTGACCCCAAGAATGTCCGCAACATGGCAAAGATCGGCGGTGGCGGGCTTCTCGACATCGGCTGCTATCCGGTCACCATTTCGCGTTACATCTTTGGCGCCGACCCCACACGCGCCGCCGCAACAATTGAGCGCGACCCCGTCTTCAAGACGGACAGACTTGCAGGTGCAATCCTTGAGTTCCCCAAGGGCCGTCATCTCACCTTCACTTGCTCAACCCAGCTTGCGCCCTATCAGCGCGTCCACATCATGGGCACCAAGGGGCGTATTGAGATCGAAATTCCCTTTAATGCCCCGCCAGACCGTCCCAACCGGCTTTTTGTCCAGGGCATGCAGATGAATGAAGGCACCTGGCATGAATTTCCAATCTCGGATCAGTATCAGCTTGAGGCCGAGGCCTTTGGCAGGGTGATCCGGAAAGAGGAAAAGCATGTCTGGGGCATTGAAGATGCCATCACCAATATGAAAATTCTTGATGCGCTCTTCCGCTCCGGCAAATCCGGTAAATTCGAGAAGGTGAAATAGCTCTCAGTCCCAAAGAAGCGCCGCGCCGCGCACGCCTGCATCTGCGTGTTGGGCGCGGGCAACGCGCGGCTCCGCCTTGCCGGAAAAACTATAGCGCGCTGCAATTGCAGGAAGCTCTTCCACTAGTTCCGGCAATTCCGAAAGCCCGCCGCCCACCACAAAAATATCGGGATCGAGGCAGTTGACGATATTGCCGACAGCACGGGCAAAGCGATCCTGCAGCCGCACAATCGCTGCCTTGGCGTTTGCCTCACCAGCACGCGCCCGCTTCACAATTTCAGGCCCCTCCACTGTTTCACCGTGAACGCGCTGCCAATCCTGGCGAAGGCCCGTGCCCGAGACATACATTTCAACACAGCCCGGTTTGCCACAGAAGCAGGGTATAGGCGGAAGTTCTGCTACGGTAAGCCAAGGCATGCCCATGTGCCCGAATTCCGCTGCCTCGCCATGGGCCCCACGGAGCAGCTTTCCATCAATCACAAGTCCGCCGCCAAGCCCGGTGCCTATAGTGAAGAAGGCAACGACGCTGAAACCCTTCCCTGCACCTTGGCGCGCTTCCGAGAGGGCAAAGCAATTGGCATCATTCTCGGTCCTGATAGCCCGGCCGATCGCCTTCTCCAGATCACCGTGAAAAGGCCGGCCATTGCACAACACGATATTGGAATTGCGCCAGAGGCCATCACGTCCTGAAGAACCTGGTGCGCCAATGCCAATATTGCCGGGCCCTGCTTCATGAGCGAGGTCCGCTACGGCCACCACAATCTCTTCGTAGCTTTTCGGCGTGGCAATCCGCTTCTCAAAAACAATCTTGCAGTTGTCATCGAAAGCCGCCGCCGCGATCTTGGTGCCGCCCACATCAATGCCGATGCGGTTCATTGGTGTCAGGTCCGGTTATAGATGTCGTCGTAGCGGATGATGTCGTCTTCACCCAGGTAATCGCCGAACTGTACCTCAATAATCTCGACCAGCGCTGTTCCGAGATTTTCCAGCCGGTGCTTGGCACCCAACGGAATATCCGCAAATTGACCACGCGTGAGCTTCGATACTTTAGCATCGACGGTCACCGTGGCTTCGCCATTGACCACGGTCCAATGCTCGCTGCGGTGCTTGTGGCTCTGCAGCGAAAGCCTGCCGCCGGGATTGACGCTGATGCGCTTCACTTTGAAGCCGGGTTGTTCATCGAGGACGTGGAAAGAGCCCCAGGGGCGCGTTTCGGAATACATACGGAATGGCTATAATTGCCGCTGCCGGAGCGGGCAACGGCAGAATTGACGTGAAGCCCCCTTCATG
>JBIOWL010000193.1:0-3041 GCA_044868645.1 Aestuariivirga sp. | reverse complement strand
CGGCATCAGCTCCTCAATGGCAACACCGATCTTGTAAGGCTGCGGCCCCATCGCCATGGAAAGATGCCGGTAGCGGATATGGAAGTCATCGCCATGCCGGAACTCGGTCCAGGCCACGCTGTCAGTTGCGATTGGCTTGACGGGCTCGCCGTTCATGTCGCCTGCTCCTGCACTTCTTTGCCCGTTCCGAGCACAATGATGATACCTGCCGCGAGCGACAGCACCACAAATCCCGCCGCCATGGGAACCGGCGTGCCGTCATACAACTGCCCGATGATGGCGCCGAGTGCCGCGCCGATCACCATCTGCAGGAAGCCTTGCGTCGAAGCAGCCGTTCCCGCCACTTCGCCCAGCGGCACCATGGCCAACGCTCCGAAATTCGACATCATGAAGTTGAAGGCGATGAAAATCGCTGCCATCAGCCCAAAGAACAGGAACACGGGCATCACGTCGAAATATCCGAGAAGCAGCATGATCGTTGAGAAAGTCACATAGGCGACAAGCGCCCCGTGCGAAAGCGGCCGCATGCCGAAGCGCATCACGAGCTGGGAATTAAGGAAGAAGCCACAGGCCGAGATTGCCCCGCCAGCTGCAAAGAAGGCAGGAAACCACGCACCCATGCCGTAGTGGTCCACATAGATCTGCGGGGACGAAGTGAGAAAACCCATCAGCGTGCCGAAGAGCAGCGCCGTTGCCATGATATAAGCCAGCGACACGCGGTTGCCGAAGACAATGCCGAAGCCTTCCACGATGGAAGAAGGCGTGAAGGCGCGGCGGTGCTCAGGCTTCAGCGTTTCCGGCAGGCGGAAATAAACCCAGGTGAACACGATGGCCCCAAGCCCCGCCATGAAGCCGAAGAGGCCGCGCCAATCGATGATGGTGAGCAGGAACTGGCCAAGACCCGGCGCCAGGATCGGCGATACCATCAGCACCATGAAAACCAGCGAGAGTGTCTTGGCCATCTGATCGCCGACGAAAAGATCGCGGACGAGGGCGATGGCGATGACAGCGGAAGCCGCAGCGCCCGCCCCCTGCAGAAGGCGCAACACCAGCAGGCTGTCGAAATTCGAAACGAAGAAGGCGCACAGTGCCGAGAGGCAGTAGATGGCAACACCAGCTAACAGCGGCCCGCGCCGCCCGAATCGGTCAGCCAATGGTCCGAAGACAAGCTGCAGCACGCCGAATCCCAGCATATAGGCAGGGATGACAAGCTGCCGGCGGTTCTCGTCGGGCTCGCCCAAGGCCTCGCCGATCTGCTGCAGACCCGGCAGCATGATGTCGATGGCGAAGGCATTGATGGCAATCAATGCTGCAACAAGAGTGATGAATTCCGTGCGGCCAAGATGGCCGTGTATTTTAGTCGCTGGCATGGGAGAATCCGTTTTGGAACGTAAGCCGAACAAAAAGGCAGTTCAGCCAAAAAGTCAACTCGTAATGGCAGATAAAGTTGCATGGCTGCTGCAACCGTCCTGCGGTCTTGGGCGTTGTCGTCTTTGAAATCTGCACAAGGAGACGACAATGGACAGAAGATTGTTTGTTACTGGTCTGCTCGGTATGGCCGCCACAACCGGCCTTGCTGTCGCTCTGCCCCGCCAGGCCCGGGCGCTGCCTTTGGTTCCGAAAGGCCCTGTTCCCGAAGCTGATGATGTCCTTCCCAAGCTGACTGAGTCTGAAACTCCGATAACGGAGCTGGACGAGGATTGGGAACTTGATGATGGCGAAGAGGAAGGTTTCCAGCCTGCCCGTCACAGGCGCAACCATCGCCGGCGCCGTCGCCGGGTACGCCGCTGGCGCCGCGTCTGCCGGCGTTGGAAATATAGGGGCCATTGGCGCCGCCGCTGCCGCCGGAGACCACACTGGGTCCATATCTGGTTCTGGATCTGATCTTGGCTGAATAAATCCTATCGACGGTCGATTGTCCGCAATTGACCGTCGTCTGCTTTTGCTGTTGCGCTGCTCTGCCGATCTTGCAGTGAAGGAGGAGGTCAAGGCGCGGAAGGTACGCTGCTGACAAGTTCAGACGCGGCGAAGATAGTCTGCCAATTGTCCAAACGTGCCGTCCCAGCCGACGCCCATGCCTTCGGCTCCGGCGGCGAAAACTTGTGCTTCTTCGCTGGTTGCATTGTGGGCCGTCCAGTTCACTTCCACCTCGGTCCTTCTGCCCATGTCGCGAAACAAGATAGTGGAGAGAGTTTCGCGCGGCCAGCTTGGATTCATGGGATGGCGGGTGATCTCCATTTTTTCATTGGAAAATGAAACAATGAAGACAAGCGACGTCCGGGGGTTGACTTCGGTAATAACCCAACGCCCCCAGTAGCGGCTGCCGTCCGGGTTTTCCAAGCCATAGTGATAGGAGCCTCCGGGTCTCAGATCGAGCTTGGAATGGAAAGTTCTCACACCCTTGGGACTGAACCACTGTGCCAGCTTTTCCGCATCGGTCCACGCCTCCCAGACCTGATCCAGGGGAGCATCAAAAACGCGCGCAAGTTTGAAAGTGAATGGCGTTGTCATGGGCTCTCTCATTTCTTTTTTGCTTGCTGTGACTTCAGGAGGTCGTCGAGTTTGTCGAAATGTTCGGTCCAGAGCTCGGTGACGCTTTTCAGCCAGTCCTGTGCCTCGCGGAAACCATCGCGGTTGATCGAGTAGATGCGTGTCTGGGCCTTGGCCTCGACATTGACCAGGCGGGCCATTTTCAAGACTTTGAGATGCTGCGAAACGGCCGGTGGCGAGGCTGCGAATTGGCGGCAAATTTCGCCAGCCGAAAGCCTGCCGCTTGCCGCCAGCATTTCGACAATGCGCGCGCGCGTGGGGTCGGCAAGGGCTTGGAAAGTCTGCATAGCTCTTATTTGCATAACTACTTAATTAAGTCAACCACAAAATAGCGAGAGATGCTTTCGGACCCAAACTTGCCTTTGCGGGCCTTTTCTGCTTTATCCGCGCCATCTCACGACATTGTCTTGAGTTTCAAACGGCCTGGCCTGTTAGGGCATGCCATGGCTGATTTACGCAAAGTTCTGAAAGGATTGAACAAAATGCCCAAG
>JBIOWL010000192.1:0-2149 GCA_044868645.1 Aestuariivirga sp. | reverse complement strand
TCATCGGGCCGTTGGACGCTTCGATGCCACCCATGTTGCCCGCCCCTGAGCCCCAGTATTGTCGGGCATCTGTGTTCATGATCTCGCGCCACCTGCCACCTTTCGGGAAGGGAACCACATAACCTTCGCGCTTCACCGGTGTGAAATTGCTGACACAGACAACAATGGGACCGCCGGAGCCATCGTGGCGAGCCCATGAGAAGACCGAGTTCTCGGCGTCATCGGCGTTCATCCACTCGAAGCCTTCGGCTTCGCAATCGCGGGCGTGAAGCGCAGGGATTGACGTGTACAGCTTGTTGAGATCGCGCAGGACCGATTGCACGCCACGATGGGAGTCATGTTCCAGAAGATGCCAGTCAAGACTTTGCCCATGGTTCCACTCAGCGCGCTGGGCAAATTCCTGACCCATGAAGAGCAGTTTCTTGCCGGGATAGGCCCACATGAAGGCGTAGTAGGCGCGAAGTGTTGCGAATTTCTGCCAGTCGTCGCCTGACATCTTGTTGAGGAGCGAGCCTTTGCCGTGCACCACTTCATCATGGGAGAGTGGAAGCACGAAGTTCTCGGAGAAGGCGTAAAGCAGACCAAAGGTCAGCTCATTCTGATGGTACTTCCGGTGAATGGCCTCGCGCTGCATGTAGGACAGCGTGTCGTGCATGAACCCCATGTTCCATTTGAAACCAAAGCCGAGGCCGCCGCTATTGGTGGGTTTTGAAACACCAGGGAAGGCAGTGGACTCTTCAGCAATCGTGACCATGCCCGGATGCTGGCCATAGACTTCATGGTTCACGCGCTGGAGGAATTTGATGGCTTCAAGGTTTTCGCGGCCGCCATATTTATTGGGGATCCACTCGCCTTCATTTCGCGAGTAGTCAAGGTAGAGCATGGAGGCCACCGCATCGACACGAAGCCCATCGATGTGAAATTTGCCCGGCCAGTAAAGGGCGTTGTTGAGGAGGAAGCTTTCAACTTCCTTGCGGCCGAAATTATAGATCGCCGTGTTCCAGTCTGGATGATAGCCTTGGCGCGGGTCTTCATGTTCGTAGAGCGCTGTACCGTCGAAGCGGGCAAGGCCGTGCTCGTCGGTCGGGAAGTGGGCGGGAACCCAATCGAGGATCACGCCTAGGCCAGCAGCATGGGCGGCGTTCACGAGCCGCGCAAAGCCAGATGGATCGCCGAAGCGTGAGGTTGGCGCATAGAGCCCGGTTGGCTGATAGCCCCAGGAAGGGTCGAAGGGGTGTTCAGACACAGGCAGGAATTCAAGGTGGGTAAAGCCCAAGTCCTTAGCATAGGAAACGAGTTCGCGGGCGAGTGCGTCGTAGTCGAGGAAGCTGTCGCCGTCGCCTCGCCGCCATGAACCGAGATGGACTTCGTAGATTGAGATGGGCGTGCGTCGTGCATCGCGGGCGCCGCGTTCCTGAAGATAGGCAGCGTCTGTCCATTCTACGCGCAGAGGTCCTGTGACTTTCGATGCCGTACCGGGACGCAATTCACTTTCGAAAGCGAAAGGATCAGATTTGACGGGTAAGCGATTATTGCCGTGGTCAAGAAGCTCAAACTTGTAGCCTTGCCCGATATGGGCATCGGGCACAAAGATTTCCCAGACGCCCGTTTCGCCGCGCAGGCGCATGACGTGGCGGCGGCCATCCCAACCGTTGAAATCGCCGACGACTGAAACACGCGCGGCATTAGGAGCCCAGATGGCAAAGTGCACGCCGTCGGCACCTTCGTGATGCATGGTATGGGCGCCGAGTTTCTCATGAAGGCGCAGGTGATTACCTTCACCCATATAATAGTCATCCATGGGACCCAGCACTGGTCCGAACGAGTAAGCGTCGGTGACTATCCAGCTTCCACCGGCGTTTTTGCAGGCGAGCCGTAGCGGCTGGCGTGAGCTGGTGGAAACCTTGCCCTCGAAAAATCCGGCATCGTGGTGACGGGCGAGGGAGCCAAGGCCCGTGCCGTCAAGCGATTGGACAGAGATTTCATCGGCACCCGGAACAAAGGCCCGTGCGAGCCAGTCCTTGCCGGATTGATGGAGGCCGAGAACGGCAAAGGGATTGCTGTGAACGCCAGCAACGATGGCGGCTATTTCACTTTCCGGCAATGACCATACCGGCTTTTTGGCCAAACTCTATTCCCTCTCAACTGA
>JBIOWL010000191.1:0-2322 GCA_044868645.1 Aestuariivirga sp. | reverse complement strand
GCGGGGATAATGCCCAGCAAGTCCTCGGGGTCATAGTGAGGCGGCTTTCCCTGTTCCGTGGTTGGACTGACCCCGTTTCCGAGATTGGCGACAGCACGGCGCGCTATCGCAAGGGCGTGTGCGTCATTTTCCGCCAGATGATCGGCAACGCCCGAGAGACGCGTATGAACATCGCCGCCGCCCAATGCTTCGGCGGTGACGATTTCGCCGGTGGCGGCTTTGACGAGCGGCGGACCGGCGAGGAAAATCGTGCCCTGGTTCTTCACGATGATGGCTTCGTCGGACATGGCCGGCACATATGCCCCGCCCGCCGTGCAGGAGCCCATGACCACGGCAATCTGTGCAATGCCCTTGGCCGACATGTTGGCCTGGTTGAAGAAGATGCGGCCGAAGTGGTCGCGGTCTGGAAAGACCTCATCCTGGTTCGGCAGATTGGCGCCGCCGGAATCAACGAGGTAGATACAAGGCAGGCGGTTCTGCTCTGCGATTTCCTGGGCGCGCAGGTGCTTTTTCACGGTGACCGGATAGTAGGTCCCGCCCTTCACTGTCGCATCGTTGCAAACGATCATCACATCGCGGCCTTCGACGCGGCCGATGCCGGTGATAATTCCGGCGGATGGGACGGCACTGTCATACATGCCATTTGCGGCGGTGACGCCGATTTCGAGAAATGCAGTGTTGGGATCAAGAAGGCGCGCGATGCGGTCACGCGGGAGAAGCTTGCCGCGTGATAAGTGACGCTTGCGCGACTCTTCACTGCCGCCCGCCATGGCCATTGTGGCGGCTGCTTCCACTTGTGCCAGCGCGCCGAGGTTGGCTTTCCGGTTCGCTTCAAAATCAGCAGAGCGCGTCGAGATCTGGGAACCGATGCGGGGCATGTCAGGCGGTCTCGCTGAAAAGTTCGCGGCCGATCAGCATGCGGCGGATTTCCGACGTTCCGGCGCCGATTTCATAGAGCTTGGCATCGCGCAGCAGGCGGGCTGGAGCGAAGTCGTTCATGTAGCCATTGCCACCCAGGATCTGGATGGCATCCAGCGCCATCTGCGTTGCCTTCTCGGCGGCATAGAGGATGCAGCCTGCCGCATCCTTGCGCGTGGTCTCGCCCCTGTCACAGGCGGCGGCCACGGAATAGACATAGGCGCGGCAGGCGTTCATGGTCACATACATGTCGGCAAGTTTGGCCTGGATGAGCTGGAATTCACCGATCGATTTGCCGAACTGTTTGCGCTCGTGAACATAAGGAATGACGGCATCCATGCAGGCGGCCATGATACCGAGCGGGCCAGCAGCAAGCACCACGCGCTCTAAATCGAGGCCGGACATGAGGATGCGCACCCCCTCGCCTTCTTCGCCCATGCGGTTGTCGAAAGGAACTTCGCAATCCTCAAAAACAAGTTCGCTCGTGTTGGAGCCGCGCATGCCGAGCTTGTCGAGTTTGGGTGATGAAGAAAAGCCCTTCATGCCGCGTTCGATGATAAAGGCGGTGATGCCCTTGGCACCTGCCTCCGGATCGGTCTTGGCGTAGACGACAAGCACATGCGCGTCGGGACCGTTGGTGATCCACATTTTGGTACCGTTGAGGATGTAGCGGTCGTTGCGCCTTTCGGCCCGCAGCTTCATTGAAACGACATCGGAGCCTGCGCCTGCTTCCGACATGGCAAGCGCACCAATCTTGTCTCCTGCAATGAGCGGCGGGAGAAAGCGACGCTTTTGATCTTCGCTACCATTACGGTTGATCTGGTTGACGCAAAGATTGGAATGGGCGCCATAGGACAGGGCGACGGAGGCGGAGGCGCGGCTGATTTCCTCCATGACAACGCAATGGGCCAGATAACCAAGGCCGAGACCGCCAAAATTCTCGCTTGCGGTGATGCCGAGGACGCCGAGATCGCCCATTTCCTTCCAGAGGTGGTGTGGGAACTGGTTTGATTTGTCGACTTCCGCGGCGATTGGAGCGATGCGCTCACGCGCGAAGCGCGCAACAGATTCCTTCAGCGCGGCAATGTCGTCGCTCAAGTGAATTCTCATGCCTTTGTTGAACATCATACGCCCTTGAAGTTGGGTTTCCTCTTCTCCATGAAAGCCTGCATGCCCTCGGCCTTGTCCCGCGTTGAGAACAGCGCGTGGATCAAGCGGCGCTCGAAGCGAAGGCCTTCGGCAAGTGGCGATTCGAAGCTGCGTGCGATAACCTCCTTCGCGGCCATGGCGGCGAGCCTGCCTTGGGATGCGATGGTTTCAGCTGCTGAGAGCGCTTCTTCCATCAGTTTGTCAGCAGGAACTACGCGCGCAACAAGGCCGCAGCGTTCGGCTTCGACGGCATCC
>JBIOWL010000190.1:0-5563 GCA_044868645.1 Aestuariivirga sp. | reverse complement strand
CATCAGGGTGCCAACTCCGCCCGGCATTGAGTTGATCATTGCATATCCAGTGTCTCTCCTTTCGAAACCAATCTGAACCAGGCAGCAAGTTGCACCGCCCGCCGCTGTTTCCACGTCGTCTTCATGATCTGCTCAAGACTATTGTGGAGGGAGCGGCGCGGGCGATTCTTCACCCACTGCTGGAATGTAGCGAGAGTTACCATTTTCACCGCGCGGTGTCAAGCACTATTTTCCTGAACTAGGACAGCGCTTTACGAAACGCTCACACTTTCGTCCACTTGCCGTTGGCCTTGGATGACTTCACGCAGGCTTCAATGAAGGCGTTGCCGGCGACGCCATCCACGATGCCGGGGAACGACACATCCTTGTCGGGCTTTTTGCCATCGCGCGCCGCCATGATGGCTCGCGCCACTTCCGTGTAGATGTTGGCGAAGCCTTCGAGATAGCCTTCCGGATGGCCAGGCGGCACGCGCGTCACGCGCCCTGCCGCGGCGCCTGCGCCCGCCCCGCCCCGTGTGATCAGGCGCTTCTCCTCGCCATATGGCGTGTACCAGAGATAGTTGGGATCGGCCTGCGTCCACTCAAGGCCCGCCTTTGTTCCGTAGATCCTGATCTTGAGGCCGTTCTCATTTCCCGGCGCCACCTGGCTCGTCCAGATCATGCCCTTTGCCTCAGTTCCGTTCTTGGCATTCCAGCGCATCATCACATGGACATTGTCATCAAGCAGCCTTCCCTTCACGAAGCTGGTGAGATCGGCTGAGAGTTCCTTGAGCGTGAGACCAGAGACATCGCAGAGCAGTTGATAGGTGTGGGTGCCGATGTCACCGACGCAGCCGCCGGCGCCGGAGCGTTTGGGGTCGGTGCGCCAGTCGGCCTGCTTCTGGCCGGTCTTTTCCAGCGCGGTCGTCAGCCAGTCCTGAGGATATTCACCCTGAAGCACGCGCAGCTCGCCAAGGTCGCCATTGGCAATCATCGCCTTGGCCTGGCGGATCATCGGATAGCCCGAATAATTGTGGGTGAGCGCGAAGATCACGTCCTTCTTTTTCGCCAGCAGCGATTGCAGCGCCTTCGCCTCCTTGAGATTGAGGGCGAGCGGCTTGTCGCAGATCACATGGATGCCGGCCTTGATGAAGGCCATGGCGGCGGGAACGTGCACATGGTTGGGCGTGACGATGGAGACAGCCTCGATGCCGTCGTTGCGTTTGGCTTCGGCCTTGGCCATTTCCTCGTAGCTTGCATAGATGCGGTCGGGTGCGAGGCCCAGTTCCTCGCCGGAGGCTTTTGCTTTCTTTGGATCGGCGGAGAGTGCGCCCGCGACGAATTCATATTTGTCATCGATGCGCGAGGCGAGGCGGTGCACCGCGCCGATGAAGGCGCCCTGCCCGCCACCCACCATGCCGAGCCTGATGCGGCCCGTGTATTTGTCTGAACGTCCTGAAACCATGATTCACTCCCCTTATTTTTGCGGACCTCTCCCCCCGCTTCGCGGGACCCTCTCCAAAGGAGAGGGAGAAACACCCCTCCCCTCTGGGGAGGGTGGCGCGCAAGCGCCGGGAGAGGTTCGATTCTATTTCAAATCCCCAGCATCCTTCGCGCCTTGCCAGTGTCTGTCGAACCTGCGGCAAAATCATCGAAGGATTTCGATGTGGTCTTGATGATGTGCCGGGCGATGAAGGGTGCGCCTTCCTTTGCGCCCTGCTCTGCTTCCTTGAGGCAGCACTCCCATTCGAGCACGGCCCATGAGTCATAGTTGTGCTGGGCAAGCGCCGAGAAGATCGCGCTGAAGTTCACTTGGCCATCGCCCAGCGAACGGAAACGCCCAGCGCGGTCGGTCCATTTGGCGAAGGCGGAATAGACGCCCTGCCGTCCTGTCGGGTTGAACTCCGCATCCTTTACATGGAAGGCGCAGATGCGCTCGTGATAGATGTGGATGAAATCAACATAGTCGAGCTGCTGCAGCACGAAGTGCGACGGATCATAGTTGATCTGGCAGCGCTTATGGCCCTTGAGCTTCTCCAGGAACATCTCGAAGGTCGTGCCGTCCATCACGTCTTCACCGGGGTGAAGTTCAAAGCCCACATCAACGCCGTTCTCGTCCATGGCATCGAGCAGCGGCTTCCAGCGCTTGGCGAGTTCGCCGAAGGCTTCCTCGATCATGCCCGGCGGGCGGGGCGGCCAGGGGTAAAGGAAGGGCCAGGCCAGCGCGCCGGTGAATGACACATGAGAATGAAGGCCGAGATTTTTCGAGGCCCTGGCGGCAAGCTTCACCTGATCCTCGGCCCAGGCGCGGCGCTCCTTCGGTTTGCCATGAACAGCGGCAGGTGCAAAAGCATCGAAGGCCTCGTCATAGGCGGGATGCACCGCGACAAGCTGGCCCTGCAGATGGGTTGAGAGTTCGGTGATCTCGACGCCGTTCTCTTTGGCCGTGCCCTTCAGGTCATCGCAATAGGTTTTGGATTCAGCGGCCTTCTTCAAATCGATCATGCGGCCATCCCATGTGGGGATCTGCACGCCCTTGTAGCCGAGCGAGCCCGCCCACTTCGTGATCGCCTTGAAGGAATTGAATGGCGCGGCGTCTCCTGCAAATTGCGCGAGGAAGATCGCTGGCCCCTTAATGTCCGTTGGCATGTTTCGCTCCCATTTGTTCTAGCTTTGGGGAAGCATACTGATATATCAATTGCGGGTTTTCAAGGGAGAGAGGCATGCAATTCATCAACACCAGGGAAAATCTTGTCGTTGACTCGCTTGATGGATTGCTGCGCGCTTCCGGCGGCGCGAACCTTGCGCGGCTCGATGGCTATCCCGGCATCAAGGTGATCCTGCGCACCGATCATAACCCAAACAGACGCGTCGCGATTGTTGCCGGTGGCGGTTCGGGCCATGAACCGGCTCATGCCGCCTTTGTCGGCCCCGGCATGCTGACGGCGGCGGTGTGCGGCGAAGTCTTTGCCTCGCCCAGCGTGGATGCGGTCTTTGCCGCCATCATGGCCGTCACAGGCAAGGCGGGCTGCCTTGTCATTCTCAAGAACTACACGGGCGATCGTTTGAATTTTGGCTTGGCGGCGGAGAAAGCGCGGGCGCTCGGCAAAAAGGTGGAGGTGCTGATTGTCGCCGATGATATCGCTCTTCCTGACATTCCGCAGCCGCGCGGCATCGCTGGCGTCATGTTCGTGGAAAAGATCGCGGGGCATTTTGCGGAGAAGGGCGCGCCGCTGGCGAAGGTCGCGGCGGCGGCGCGCAAAGCCTCGGAGTCCCTTGTCTCGCTTGGCCTGTCGCTCAGCTCCTGCACGCTACCGGGCATCGGCCGCGAGGACCGCATTCCCTCAGGCAAGGCGGAGCTTGGGCTTGGCATTCATGGCGAGCCGGGCGTTGACCTCATCGACTATGACGGCGCGCGCCACGCGGCGCATCTTCTTGCCGACAGGATTTTCCAACATGCCAAGCCAGCGAAGAGTTACGCGCTGCTGGTCAATAATCTAGGCTCCACCACGCCGTTGGAGATGGGGCTTCTCACCAATGAGGTGCTGTCGCATCCAAAGGCGGCAAAGATCAAATTGGTTTTGGGGCCAACGGCGCTGGTCACCTCTCTCGACATGCACGGCTTCTCGCTCAGCCTTATGCCGCTGACACCGGAATTTGAAACAGCACTCAAGTCTCCAGCTTCGCCATTGGTGTGGCCCGGCATTCACGCCCATATCAAGCCGAAGAAAATCAAGCTTCCTGCCGCTATCAAGGCCAAGACATTCAAGGCCAGCAAGAACGATGCACTGGCAGCGCTCGTGGGCAAGGCCTGCCGCATCCTCATTGACAACGAGGCACAGTTGAACGCGCTCGATGCCAAGGTGGGCGATGGCGATACGGGATCCACCATCTCCTCCGCCGCGCAGCATGTGTCGCGCAATCTTCCATCCATGCCGCTTGGCAATCTCTCGCAGTTCTTTGCAGCCGTCAGTGAGGCGATGACAAGAACGATGGGTGGGTCAAGCGGCGTGCTCTTTGCCATTTTCTTTGCCTCCGCCTCGCAAGCCGTTACTGCGGGCAAGTCGTGGCAGGAAGCCTTGCAGGCAGGCCTACAGCGCATGCGCGACTATGGCGGAGCCAATCCCGGCGACCGCACCCTGGTTGATGCGCTCCTGCCTGCCCTTGCCGAGTTGCAGAAGTCGGGCTCCGTCGCGGCGGCGGCAAAGGCCGCGCGTGCAGGCGCTGATGCGACGGCAAACATGACGCGCGCCCGCGCGGGACGCTCAAGTTATGTTTCGGAAAGCAATCTCAAGGGCATCAACGATCCCGGCGCGGAGGCTATCGCGCGGCTTCTCGAGGGGTTGTCGTAAAAGGCGCAAAGGAGCCGGCGTTTTCGGTCTCCAACATCTTGGCGGCAGTCGCATAGGCAACATCGAGATGGTTGGCCATTGCCCGCCGCGCTGCTTCCGAGTCGCCGCTTGAGAGGCTCTTTATGATTTCACGGTGATGGCGCAATGTTGTTTCGCCCTCACCGGCGCGCGGCACCATCATGTGGCGGCAGCGGTCCAGCTCTGCCTTGGAAATCTCGATCGTGTTCCACAACCGGTTAAGGTTGCTGATACCTGCGATGTAGCGATGAAATACGTCGTCCACAGCGATGGCATCGGCATAACGCTTCTGTTCGATGGCGCGGGCGTGATCCGCCAGAATGTCGTTGAGCGCAGCGGCGTGTGCAGCGGTCATGTTCAGGGCCGCCTGGGCGGCGCTTTCCATTTCGAGCGCCCTTCTGATGAGATAGGCTTGCTGCACCTCATGGGGATCGATGCGGCTGGCGCGGGTGCCGGATTGGGCGATGACATCGACGAGGTGTTCGTCACTGAGTTTCTTGATGGCTTCGCGCACGGGCGTTCTGGAAATTCCCAACTGTCCCGCAATCTCCTTGTCGTCGATGGCGCCGCCGGGAGGAATCTCTCCGGTGATGATGCGGTGGCGCAGCACGCCATAGACCTGGTCACGCAGGGACTTGCGTTGTTCGACTTCCTTGCGGCTGCGCAAAATCATCGTGACTGCCATACTAATATATCAGTTCTAGACAGGGAACGAGAATCCGTCCTATGCTCGAAAAAAACAAAAATGCCGGGAGGAAGACAAGGCATGTCAAAGAACAACTTTCCCAAGCTGCACAATGCGATGTGGCCGGGGCTCGTGGGCAAGGGGCCCGATTCCGAGCCCGGCATAGAACTCGACACGCTGCTCGATCTCACGGCCAAGGCCGAGGTCGGTGGCGTCAAGTTTGATGGCGTCGATATCTTCCATGTCGGTCCCCATACCAACATTGACTGTAGCGATGACGAGATCAAGAGACTGGCCGAAAAGGTGGCCAAGCGCAATCTCTCCATAGGTTCAATCGTAGCTCCTGTCTGGCCGCCCGTCGGTGGCGGCTCGGCCATGGGCTCCACGGCCGACCGTAAGAAGTTCGTGGAGAATGTGCGGAAATCCTGCAATCTCGGTAAGCGTCTGCGGGAGCTCGGTGTGCGCCATTATGGCGTGGTGCGCGTCGATTCCGCTTCGAGCCCCGGTGAATGGGCGAAGGACCCCAAGG
>JBIOWL010000189.1:0-9003 GCA_044868645.1 Aestuariivirga sp. | reverse complement strand
TCTTCGCTGGTGAGAAGTGGATTGGCAAGCGCCGCAATGACCAGCGCGAGAGACAGCACCCGATAGGGCCAGCCGCGACGGCGCAGATAGACGAGATAGACGGCAAGTGCCGCTGCGATAACGCAGCAGGCCCAAAGCAGGGGCCAAGAGACGAAGGGATCAAAGAGCAGCCGGAAATTCATTGGCCCAGCCTTTCCAGGAAGGCAGGCACATGAACCTGGTCGGCCTTGTAGTTTCCGGTGAGGGCATACATCACGGCATTGATGCCGGTGCGCAGGGCAAATTCGCGCTGGCGCTCAATACCCGGCACCACGGCATAGAGCGGGTTGCCATTGTCATCGATGGCCCAGGCAGCGGCATAGTCATTGCTGCCGATGATGACGGAGGTGACGCCATCGGAGGCGCCAGGATTTTCGTTTGTGTCGCCGATGCGCGATTCAACCCAGGGACGCGCGCCGTCATAGCGGCCGGGAAAACGGTCAAGGAGATAGAAGCTGCGGGTCAGCACATGCTGGTCCGGCACGGGTTCGAGGGGTGGAAGCTCAAGACCCTCAAGCAAGTTCTTCAGGCCGTTATTGCCGCCGCCGTCGAGATCGAGGCCGCCATCGCGCGTGTCGAAGAACACCATGCCGCCATTGCGCATATAGGCCTGCAGCTTGGCACGGGCATTGCCGCTCAATGCCTGGGCATCCTCGCGCACCGGCCAGTAGAGCAGCGGATAGAAAGTCAGTTCGTCGCTTTCGATATTGACGCCCTGCGGTTCGGCGAGCGTCGCCGACGTGCGGTCGGTGAGATAGAGCGTGAGGCCGAAGAGTCCTTCTTTGCTGATCTGGTCGATTTCGCTGTCACCGGTTTCCACATAGGCGAGCCGGCTTTCAAGCGCAGCGGCAATGTCGCGGTCACTGATCTGCTGCTCGTTTGCGTTCTGGGCGAGTGCGGGCCGGTCGGGTGCGGGCATGAATAGAACCAGCGCGGCGATTGCCGCGGTTGCTGTCTTGCGCGTCAATCCGCCGCCAATGACAAGCGTTGCCAGCGTGTCAGCCATGAAGAGCAAAGCAGCGATGAGGAAGAGATAGGGCGCCAAATCCTTTCGCGGCTCGGCGGCATAGCCGCGCGTTTCCGCACCGGGAAGGCTTGCGGGCATGGCGCGCAGGTCAGTTTCGGCGAGTGCAAGGTTCAGCGCATATTCACGGCCCTGCTTGGCATAGAAGCCGGGCGGGTGGTTCTGGTCTGCAACCGCCTTGTCGAAATCCTTGGCGGCGATGGGCTGGGCCGTGCCATCAGGCGATGATAATTCGCCTTGGCCGGTGAGAATGAGGCGCGGCACGAAATCAGTGTTCGACGATGCCGTGTTGGCGACAACACTGGCCGGGTCGATGCCCGCGACGCGCTGCAGCATGTCGAGGAAAAGGCCGGAGAGCGGCAGGTTCGACCAATTGGCGTTGGAGGTGACATGGAAGAGAACGATGAGGCCCTTGCCGCGCCGTTGGGCCGTGACCAATGGCGTGCCATCGTCGAGCATAGCCCAGGTGCGCGAAGCCATGTCGGGATCAGGTTCCGCCAGCACCTGGCGCGTGATCTTGACGGTGGGGTCGATGGTGAGCCCAGCAAAGGGGCTGGTCTCGGGGAAGGGCGCGATGCCTTGCGGTACATCCCAGCTCAGGGAGCTGCCCAGCGCACGGTCACCCTCGCGCAGCGTCACTGGAAGAAGGTCATCGCCACCCGCCGCCAATCGGGGACCTGCAAAACGCAGCAACACGCCGCCATTGTTGATCCATTGGGCGAGCCGGTCCTGGTCTTCTCCTGGTATGGAGCCGAAGTCCGACAGCACCAGCATGTTGAGGCCTGCGTCCATGAGGCTTGAGACTTCGGCTTGGTCCAAGGGTTCGAAGAGTTCGGCGAAGGGTTCAAGACCGCGGCGCAGATAATGCAGCGGCGAGAGCAGTGGCTGGGCCTGTTCGATGGATTGGTTTGCCATCAGCGCAATGGTGCGGCGGCGCCAGCGATCATCAAAAAGCTGGCGGGCGCCGGCATGCTCCTGATCCACAAGACCCACGGACTGGATTTCATTGCGGAGGGCAGTAGGCAGCACGAAGCTGGCAGGCGTTGCCTGAGTTGATGAAAGGGTGACGGGCTGCTCAAGCAGAATGCGGCCATTGACGGCGCGGACTGTGAGAATGGCCGCGGCGGTGGCCGATGTCTCCGGCCTCAGCACATTGAGCTTGATGTCATTGCCCTGCACCGTCAGCGGACCCAATGCGAGAGGCAATGACGTTGCTTCAGGTCCATGGGCAATGAGTGTTGCCGATGGAGAAAGGTTGCGCAGGCCCTCGGCAAAAGCTGTTGCGGAACCCGCATCGAACCCGTCCGCCAGCCAGACAATCGAGGAAAAATCTTTGCTGCCTGCACTTTCAAGTTTCTTGAGCAGGCCCAGGCGATCGGTCTTGAGCGCAGAGGGCTTGATGAGCCGGGCGGTCTCAAGGGCATCGCGGGCTATGCCCTGCTGCACAGGAATTTGTATTGCACTGGGGGCTGTCAGCGCGAGAGTGACGGGCGCACCCTGATCGCGCGCCTGCTCCAGAACGCCAATCAGGAAATCGCGGCGCGCATTCCATTGACCGGCGGCGGCCCAGCCATTGTCCATGATGATGAGGCGCGGGCCTGTTGGCAAAACGCCGGAACCCCGCGGCTGCAGGAAGGGTTGCGCCACGGCGAAGATCAATAGTGCCGCAAGCAGAAGACGAAGCGCCAGCAACCACCAGGGCGTCTTGTCCGGCGTTTCCTCCTGGTTGGGGAGCGACAGCAGGATGCGGAGCGGTGGAAACTTGAGCTGGCGGGGGCGCGGCGGGGTAAAGCGCAGAAGCCACCAGATGATGGGCAGCGCCAGCAAGCCAGCGAGTGCCAGCGGGGTTCCGAACTGCAAGTTTTGCAAAAGGGTCATCATGCGAGACGATCCCTCCCGCGCAGATTGGCGCCCGCCACCTGAAGATGAAGTGGCAGCAATGCGGCGCTCAGGGGCTGGTCAGTGCGGTGGACAATAAAGCTCCAGCCCAGGCTGCGCGTCAGTTCACGCAAACCATCGCGGTGAGCGAGATAGGCTCTGGCATAGTCGTCGCGCAGGTTTTCAGTTTTCCGTGCGAGATAGGTTTGCGGAAGATCAAAGCCGAGGAACTCGATACGGCCTTCGAAGGGCAGCGCCTCTTCGGCAGGATCGGCGATCTGTACGAGATGGCCCTTGATGCCGCTTGCCGCAAGCGGAGATAGCGCTTTGCGCAAGTCCGGCAATGGCTCCAGGAAATCGGAGGCGAGGACGGCAGCAGCGCGGCGTTGCAAGGGCATGGCATGGGGCAGGGCTTCAGAGCGCGCTTCCGTCAAATGTTCGGCAATGCGCGTCAGCGCGGCGCGGCCATGGGCCGCCCGGCGAATGGAACCCAATGCGCCGACGCGCTCATGGCCGCGCACCGCAAGGCTTGCCATGGCCATGACGAGGAGTTGCGCGCGATCGCGCTTTTTCGTGTGTGCAAGGTGGGATTTGTAATCCATGCGCGGGCCGGTATTGGCCCAGACCCAGAGGGTGTTGGCGCTCTCCCATTCATTCTCGCGGATATAGACACCGTCAGCTCTGGCCGAACGGTGCCAGTCGATGCGCTGGGTTGAATCGCCGAAGCTGTAGGGACGGTATTGCCAGAAGCTTTCGCCGGGGCCTGCGGCTTTCCTGCCATGGACGCCGAGGATCACGGAAGCTGCAATCTTCTCGGCCTGCACAAGCAAGGGCGGCAGGGCAGAAGCAGCAGCTTCTCCCCTGTCACTCAAACGCAGGGCGCTGGCCGGGGAACGTGCCATCAGGCGAGATAGGTCTTCAGATGATTTATGGTTTCGGCAATGGTGCGGCCATCGGCACGGGCCTGGAAATTAAGCGCCATGCGATGCTTGAAAACGGGCTCCAGCAATTCAGCCACGTCATCGATGGAAGGGGCAAGCCTGCCATCGAGCAATGCCTTGGCGCGCGCTCCCAGCATCAAGGCTTGGCTGGCGCGGGGCGATGGTCCCCAGGCGACGGAGTTGTTAATGGTAGCATCGGCATCAGGACCGGGGCGGGCGGAGCGCACCACGCGCAGGATCGCATCCACAACCTGCTCTCCCACCGGAATGGTGCGGGTAAGCTGCTGAGCGGAGATCAAGTCCTTGTCGGTCATGGCCTGCTTGGGTGGCGCTTCGTCATTGCCGGTTGTCGAGAACAGCATGCGGCGCTCGGCATCCTGCGGAGGATAGCCGATGTCGACCTGCACCAGGAAACGGTCAAGCTGAGCTTCCGGCAAGGGATAGGTGCCTTCCTGCTCGATGGGGTTTTGCGTGGCAAGCACATGGAAGGGCGCCGGCACATCATGGCGCGCGCCCGCCACCGTGACGTGATGTTCCTGCATGGCCTGCAACAGAGCCGATTGGGTGCGTGGACTGGCACGGTTGATTTCATCCGCCATCAGCAACTGGCAGAAGACGGGACCCGGCACGAAGCGGAAAGACTTCCTGCCGTGCTCATCTTCATCCAGCACTTCCGAACCCAGAATGTCGGCGGGCATCAAGTCCGGCGTGAACTGCACGCGCTTCTCATCAAGGCCCAGCACGCTGCCGAGGGCCGAGGCAAGTTTCGTCTTGGCAAGGCCCGGCGCGCCGACAAGCAAGGCATGGCCGCCGGAGAGAATGGCGACGAGGCACATGTCGATCACCTGGTCCTGCCCGAAGATCACCTCTTTCAGGCTGGCGCGGGCCGCCCCTAAGAGCCCTGCAATGTTTTCAAATTCCCGCACCGGTCTTGCTGCGACTTTGCTCGTGGCCATGACGTCCTTGGGCTTCCTTGATTGATGCTACAGATGTAAAACTGACCTGTTATCAGGCAGACGGCATCTTGGTTGCGCAGCGTGGCGCAAAAGTGGCATGCCGTCACCTTCTGGGCGAATCCCCTTCGGGCGTAACAATCATGGCGGTTCAAAGAGATGCAAGCAATCCCTTGGCGGGCCTGAAGGAGGCAACTTCAGGCAGCAAAGACCTGCCGCCAGTGCATATGTGGAATCCACCTTTCTGCGGTGACATCGACATGAGGATCGCCGCCGACGGCACTTGGTTCTACATGAATTCGCCCATTGGCCGGAAGCCGCTTTATACGCTGTTTTCAAGGGTTTTGCGGCTGGACCCGGATGGCAAATACTATCTTGTGACGCCCGTCGAGAAGTGCGGCATCAGGGTGGATGATGCGCCATTCCTTGCCATCCGCATGAGCGTTGAAGGCAAGGGCGAGGGGCAGCGCATTTCATTTGAGACGAATTGTGACGATCACGTCATGGTGAGCGCAGAGCATCCCTTGCGTTTTGCCGATGAGGCGGGAACGTTTGGCCTTAAACCTTACGTGCTTGTAAGGTCCAATCTTGAGGCGCTGGTGGCGCGCAGCCTGTTCTATGATCTGGTTGCGCTCGGCACGGTGAAAGATGGCTGGTATGGCGTGTGGTCATCGGGCACATTCTTCCCGATGAAACCCGCAGATGAAATCGGTTTCGCGTGAGCGCCTACACCGCCAGCACATTCATGGATGTTGCAAAGCGCGCGTTGCGCACCGCTGCTCCTGAGACTTGGGATCACAGCGACGACGACATGAATGTGAAGGCGCGGATGATCCCGCCTGGCGTCAAACCAAAAGCGGCGGCGGTGCTGGTGGGATTGGTGGAACGCGATGGCGCATTGCAGATGCTGCTCACGCAGCGCCATGCGGGACTTTCCAAACACGCAGGCCAGATTGCATTTCCGGGTGGCCGCATCGATCCCGGAGAAACCGCCATGGCGGCAGCGTTGCGCGAAGCCGAGGAGGAAACGGGCTTGCCGCCCCATCATGTGGAGGTGCTGGGTTATCTCGACGGCTATCTCACGGTGACGGGCTATTTTGTTGCGCCTGTCGTAGCGATGCTGACGGATGGGTTTACAGTGTCGCCACAGCCGGGCGAAGTTGATGAAGTGTTCGAGGTGCCGCTCTCCTTCCTGCTCGATCAAGGCAACCGTGAAACCCATACGCGGGAGTGGAATGGCCTGACGCGGCGCTATTATGCTTATCCTTACGGCGAGCGTTACATCTGGGGAGCAACGGCGGGCATGATCAAGAATCTGGGAGACAGGCTCCATGCCGCGGGCACGTAAGCTGCCGTCGCTGGCGCGGGCGAAATGGCTGAAGGAGCCGCGCCTGCAAGAGGTGATGGCTGCGATTGCCGCGGCAGGCGGCGAGGCACGGGTTGCGGGCGGCGCTGTGCGCAATGCGCTGATGGGCGAGAAGGTGACGGAGATTGACCTCGCCTGCAGCTTGCCGCCCGATGCCATGATTGCCGCCTTCAAGGCGAAAGGCATGGGGGTGCATCTGACAGGCATCGATCATGGTACTGTGACGGTCGTCCAGCATGGAGCGGTGTTTGAAATCACCACCTTGCGGCACGATGTGGAGACGGATGGGCGGCGGGCGGTTGTGCAATATACCGATGACTGGTCGGCAGACGCCCATCGGCGCGACTTCACCATGAATGCGCTCTACGCCGGTGCGGATGGAAAAATATACGATTTTATAAATGGTTACTCAGATATTGTGCAGCGGCGGGTGAGGTTCGTGGGAAGTCCTGCAGCGCGCATCAAGGAGGACTACCTCCGCATCCTGCGCTTCTTCCGGTTCCATGCGCATTATGGCAAGGGCGCGCCGGATGGTTCCGGCCTCAAAGCTTGCAAGCAGCTTAAGGCGGGCCTCAAGGGCCTTTCGGCGGAAAGGTTGCGGCAGGAGATGTTGAAGCTTCTGGCCGCCCCTGGCACGGTACCGACGCTCAAGGTGATGGCGAAGCACGGCATCCTGAGGCAAATTCTTCCGCATACGGAGGATTGGCGGGTGATCGGGAGATTGCCGCAAGACGCAATCTTGCGGCTCTTTGCTCTGGCAAAGGACCCGCAGGGCCTGAAGGAACGCTTGCGTCTTTCCAATGCGGAAGCGTCGCGCATCGAAGCCTTGCATGTTGCGCCGGAAGTCTCTCCGCAACTTGCAGCCAAGGAACAGCGGCGCTTGCTTTACGAGCTTGGTATGCAGGCCTGGAGCGATGCTGCACATGGGTCTTTTGCAAAATCCCGCGCCAAGCATGATGCGGCTTGGCGGAAACTTATCGCGTTGCCGATGAAATGGACACCGCCGGAATTTCCGGTGAAGGGCAGGGATCTGCTGGAGGCAGGCTTTGTTTCGGGGCCAGAGCTTGGCGATGTGCTGCGGAATCTTGAAGACTGGTGGATTGCCAGCGACTTCAAACCCGGCAAGGATGAATTGCTCGACCGGGCAAAAACACAAAGAGGACAGTGATGGCCGGCATTCCTGACATCGTGACGCTGAAGACAAGCGGCAAGGGCGCGCCGAAGAAAGAGACGGGAAAGGCTGACCCCGCCAAGCTTATCAAGGGCAAATATGCCACCACCACATGGAACCAATGGACCGGCGAAGATGACCGGCTCTATTGCGGTATCTGGGAGTCAACGCGTGGCCAAGTGAAGATCGCCTATGACGAGTGGGAGTTCTGCCACATCATTTCGGGTGAAGTGGTGTTGCGGAAGGAAGGCGCGAAGAAAGGCTGGCGCTTCAAGAAGGGCGATGCCTTCATCATTCCGGCGGGCTTCAAAGGCAGCTGGGAGACGGTGAAGAAGGTGCGCAAGCATTATGTGATCCTCACGCCGAAAAGCTGATGAACGCCGAACCCAAAACAGTGCTGATCACGGGCGCCGCCAAGCGCATTGGGCGGCAGCTTGCGCTGGCGCTGGCTGATGCAGGCTATGACGTGGCGGTTCACTGCAACACGTCGCGCAAGGAGGCGGATAAAGTTGCCTCCGCCATTCGAGACAAAGGCCGGAAGGCGGTGGTTGTCACCGGTGATCTTGCAAAATCGGGAACGCCCGAACGGCTGATCAAGGAGACCACGGCGGCGCTCGGCCCCATTGGCGTTCTCATCAACAATGCCTCGATCTTCGAGCCCGATGAAGTGGGGGGCATCACGCCGGAAAGCTGGGCGGCGCATCAGGACATTAATTTGCGCGCGCCCATCCTGCTGGCCCAGGCCTTCGCGAAGCAATTGCCGAAAGAGGCGCGCGGCAATGTCATCAACATTGTCGACCAGCGGGTGTGGAAGCTCACGCCGAAATTTTTCTCCTATACGTCATCGAAGGCAGGCCTGTGGACGGCGACGCGCACGCTGGCCCAGGCGCTGGCGCCGCGCATCCGTGTGAATGCCATAGGTCCCGGACCTGCGCTTCCATCGGTGCGCATGGATGAAGCGGAGTTCCAGAAACAGGCGCGCCTCACATTGCTGGGCCGAGGCACATCACCAGAAGAGATTTCGGCGGCGGCCTTGTTCATTTTGTCACAACCGGCGCTTACCGGGCAGATGATCGCGCTGGATGGCGGACAGCATTTGGTCTGGCAGACGCCGGACATCACCGAGGTTCAAGAGTAATGTCCAAGAAGCCGATGATTTCCCACCATGTGGCCAGCGCCAAGGCAGGCATCCGCCATGTCTTCGTGCGCGATCTCGAATGCGAGGCGCTGATCGGCATCTATGACCAGGAAAAGGTGAGGGCCCAGCGCGTCATCATCAACATCGATCTGTCGGTGAAGGAAGGCTCGGGCGATGACGACATCGGCCATGTGGTCTCCTACGAGGTGGTGGCGAAGAAGGTCGAGGCAATCATTGCTGCGGGCCACATCAATCTCGTCGAGACCTTGTGCGAGAAGATCGCCCAGTCCTGCCTCACCGACAAGCGCGTGCTGGCGGCGCGGGTGCGGGTGGAAAAGCCCGACATCATTCCCAATGCGAGGAGCGTCGGGGTGGAGATTGAACGGAGCCGGTAGCGGTTTTGTATGCCCTCTCCCCCGCTTTGCGGACCCTCCCCCACAAATGGGGGAGGGCGAAGCTGAGGGATTTGCCCTCTCCCGGCGAAGACGGGAGA
>JBIOWL010000188.1:0-2640 GCA_044868645.1 Aestuariivirga sp. | reverse complement strand
AAACGGGGGAGGATATTCATTCAAGGATGAACTCAGGTCGCCTGTGGTTCAAGCCCGCCGGCGCCGCGCTTGCGGCCGGACCTCGGCACGCTCGGCGTGCTGTGCTCAGCGGGCTTTGTCGTATCGTCGTCGCGGTCGATTTTCTTGCCCTTGAGCACCAGCGCCACCTCCTCGCCGGAGAGCGTTTCGTGCTCAAGCAGCGCCTTGGCCAGCACATGCAGGTCATCGCGCTTTTTCTTGAGGATCTGGCGCGCCGTGGCCTCGCCCTCTTGGACCAGGCGGCGCACTTCTTCGTCAATGACCTGCGCCGTGCCTTCCGAGACATTCTTGGTCTGCGTCACGCTGTGGCCCAGGAACACCTCCTGCTCATTGCCGGTGTAACGCACCCGGCCCAGCTTGTCCGACATGCCCCATTCGGTGATCATGGCGCGGGCGAGCTGCGTTGCCATCTGGATGTCGCCCATGGCGCCGTTGGTCACGTTCTTGTCGCCGCCGAGGATAAGCTCCGCCTCGCGTCCGCCGAAGAGAACGGCAAGCCGCGCTTCGCACCACTCGCGGGTGCGCGAATAGCGGTCGCCTTCCGGCAGGTTCATGGTGAGGCCAAGGGCACGTCCGCGCGGAATGATCGTCACCTTGTGCAGCGGATCATATTTTACATTGAGACCGACGAGGGCATGACCCGCCTCGTGATAGGCCGTGTTGCGGCGCTCTTCATCGCTCATCACCATGGACTTGCGCTCGGCGCCCATCATCACCTTGTCCTTGGCATCCTCGAACTCGGCCTGAGTGATGATCCGTTTGTTGCGCCGCGCCGCAAGAAGGGCGGCCTCGTTGCACAAATTCGCCAGGTCAGCGCCGGAAAAGCCCGGCGTGCCACGCGCGATGACTCGCGGGTCAATGTCGGGCGCCAACGGTTTGTCCTTCATGTGAACTTTGAGAATCTGCTCGCGGCCCTTCACGTCGGGGTTGGCAACCGTGATCTGCCGGTCAAACCGGCCAGGGCGCAAAAGCGCTGGATCGAGCACGTCGGGCCGGTTGGTGGCCGCGATGATGATGACGCCTTCATTGGCCTCGAAACCATCCATCTCCACCAGCAACTGGTTCAGTGTTTGCTCGCGCTCGTCATTGCCGCCGCCAAGGCCTGCGCCACGGTGGCGGCCCACGGCGTCGATTTCATCGATGAAAACGATGCAGGGCGCATTCTTCTTGGCCTGCTCGAACATATCGCGCACGCGGCTCGCACCAACACCCACGAACATCTCAACGAAGTCGGAACCTGAAATCGAGAAGAATGGCACATTGGCCTCACCCGCGATGGCGCGCGCCAAGAGCGTCTTGCCGGTGCCAGGAGGCCCAACAAGCAGCGCGCCGCGCGGAATCTTGCCACCAAGGCGCTGGAACTTGTGCGGGTCTTTCAGAAAGTCGACGATTTCGACAACGTCATCCTTGGCCTCATCGACACCCGCCACATCGGCGAAAGTGACGCGCCCCTGCTTCTCGGTGAGAAGCTTGGCCCGGCTCTTGCCGAAGCCCATGGCGCGGCCCGTGCCCTGCTGCATCTGGCGCATGATGAAGAACCACACGCCGACGATGAGCAGCATCGGCAGCCAGTAGATCAGCATGTTGGAAAGGAACGAGTCATTGGAAGCTGGCTTGAACACCAGTTCCACGTTCTTCGCCCGCATCTGCTTGATGTCGTCTTCGGTGACAGGGAAGAAGGTCGTGAGATTCTTACCGTCGGTCGTTGTTGCGGTCACATCGCCGTTGGTGGTGTAGGTGACGCTCTTGATGGACCCGGAGTTCACTTTGTCGATGAACTCGGAATAGCTCACATTGGAAGTGCCGGCGCGCAAAATGCTCTGGCCCTGGAACAGGCTGAACAGGGCGAACAGCAACAGTCCGATAACAATCCAGACGGCGAAACTGCGGAATTGGTTCACGATCGATCCTCAAAATCTGGCTGGCCTATTTAGGCCACCGGAAGTCCCTCTAAAGCGTTAACATAGGTTGGCGTAACAGCAATTCCAAGCTGTTCCAAATCATTAGTTCCTGGTGAGGAAATGGCAAGAATCCGCTCACCCGTGGGCAATTCCACAACTGGTAGCCCCTGGTGCAGCCAGAAGGGCACATCCGGCAGCCGGGCAATATCGGGGGCCAGTAGCGCTGGACCCACCCTGGAACCCGCCGGTGCCGTGACCGCAAAGCGCCCATCCCAGATCAATCGCCCGCAAATCTCCTGCCACACGGGCGGAATGCGCCCAGGTTCCCGGCCAACCAAAATGTCGTTTCGCCTTTTCTGAAAAACAAGGCCGCTAAGCGTCCGCCGCCCGGTCCCGTCACCTGCCAGCCACTCCGCCAGCCTGAAGAACTCTGCCCGTTCCGCAACAACCTGCCCCCGCAGGGCCAAGACCAGCCTTCTGCACAGGTAAAGCAGTTCTTCCGCGCAAAGCTTCGAAACGGCTTGCCTGGCGACACGCAGTTCGCCCCACTGGCCGGCAGTCACATTCCGGGCGGCGAAAGCGTCAACCTTCTCGCTTTGTGTGCGGACTTTCTCCTGCGCAAGCTCTGCCGTCTTCACCAAGCCCGGCACGTCACTGCCTGCAAGCTGCCGCCGCGCCCGCACCCGCTCGAAGCGTTCGT
>JBIOWL010000187.1:0-2687 GCA_044868645.1 Aestuariivirga sp. | reverse complement strand
AAGACGTTCTCCTTCCGGCCGGACGTTGAAGGAAATCAACATGAAGAAGCTTCTCATAGCGTCTGCAATCACATTGGCCGGATTGTCTGTCATAGCGACCACATCCTATGCCGACGTCAGCACACAGAGGAGGAACTCCAAGTATTGCCGGCTCAGCAACTCTACCGATGTCCTTTGCACCGGCGGGAAATCGTCGGCGACGAACGCACAAGCCTTGGTGGTGGCCAGGAACAAGGCTGAAAACCGGACCAAATATTGCCGGCAGGACGCAACAGAAGGCGATCCGCTTTGCACACCGAAGTGGAAGACCGGCGCGTCGGCCGGATATGAAGAGCCCGAATACGAAGAGCCCGTGGAATACTAACCCCACCCGCCCCGTCCCCGCGCGATGCACGGGTCCACCCCGCCCTCCAGGGCGGGGTGATTCATTTTCATTGCGGCTGCATCCTGGATGAAGGCAGTTCCGTGCCCGGCCGATAGGGTTTAGGCGTTGTGAACTGAATGACGCTGACGCCGCGCACCGTGCAATCCGTGCAGGCGCGGTTGCATTCGGCCGTGCACGCCCGCGAATTTCCGCAGCCATCCTTTTTCGAGACATTGCACTTCCTGCACTGGACGCAGGAGGTGGGCTCAGTCGTTGTGCCGCCTGTATTCGGGGCGGCCTGCAGCGCCCCCGCAATGAGGCTCCCTGCAAGGCAAAGCGCAAGCGCCAGCGTGTGGCGGCGGCGCATCCTGCTACTCCGTCAGGCAGGCGGCGTTGCCGTTGGAATAACGGCAGTATTTGGCGCCGAGCGAGCCGCAGCGGTCATCGCCGGGGGTGACGACGGTGCCGCCTTCGAGACGGCAATCGCTGGCGTTCAGTTCCATGACGCCCGGCTGGATCTTGAGCTTGATCTGCTGAAGGGTCTGGTTGCTCTTTGTCATCTGGGCGGCGTGGACAGGGGCAGTGGCGGCAAAGGCGATGGCGAGGACGGCGATGTTCTTGAGTGAGGTCTTCATGGTTTCCTCCAAGGGTTCCGGGATTGGAACGTTGGAGGAGAGGCTGTCTGAGTCGGCGTGACGTGATGCTGAATGGGAGAGTCAGATTCGGTTCAGGTGGGGGTGTGATGGATACACCCCCTCCCCGCTTCGCGGTACTCCCCCAACAAGTTGGGGGAGAGAGTCACTTGCGCAGGGCGCGGTTGACGCCGGAGACAACTGCTTTGAGCGAGGCGACAACGATGTTCTTGTCGATGCCGACACCAAAGAGCGATGAGCCGTCGGGGAGGCGCAATTCCATATAGGCGGCGGCGCTGGCATTGGCGCCGTGGCCCATGGTGTGTTCGCGGTAATCAACGACGTCGAAGGCAAGGCCGCTCTCTTTCCGAAGCGCGTCGCAAAAGCCATCGACGGGGCCGTTGCCGTGGCCCTTCAGGGTTTTCACGTCATCGCCGACGGTGAGCTTTGCGGTGATGACCTGGTCGCCATGATCCGACGCCGCTTTGTGTTCGATGAAGCCGAACTTGCCGTTGCCCTCAAGATATTCATCCTTGAAGGCCTGCCAGAGGCGATCGGCGGCAAGCTCCACACCCTCGCCATCGGCGATCACCTGCACGGCTTTGGAGAATTCGATCTGCAGGCGGCGCGGCAGTTCGATGCCATGCTCGGTCTCCATCACATAGGCGATGCCGCCCTTGCCGCTTTGCGAATTGATGCGCACCACGGCTTCATAGGTGCGGCCCAAATCCATGGGGTCGATGGGGAGATAAGGCACTTCCCACAGCGGCCTGTTGGACGCCTTCATGGCCTTGAAGCCCTTGTTGATCGCATCCTGGTGGGAGCCGGAAAAAGCGGTAAAGACCAGCTCTCCCGCATAAGGATGGCGCGGGTGCACGGGCAATTGCGTGCAGTATTCCGCCATGCGGATCAACTCATTGATGTTGGAGATATCGAGGCCGGGATCAACGCCTTGCGTGTACATGTTCATGGCAAGGGTGATGATGTCGACATTGCCGGTGCGCTCGCCATTGCCGAAGAGTGTTCCTTCTACGCGGTCGGCGCCCGCCATGAGCGCGAGCTCGGTGGCGGCGACGGCGCTGCCCCGGTCATTGTGCGGATGGAGCGAGATGATGACCGAGTCCCGGTTCTTGATCTTGCGGCAGAACCACTCGATCTGATCGGCGTGGATATTGGCGGTGGACATTTCCACGGTGGCCGGGAGATTGAGGATCAGCGGCTTTTGCGGCGTGGGCTTGATCTCGGCCATCACCGCTTCGCAAATTTCCACGGCATAGTCGAGCTCGGTGCCGGTGAAGCTTTCCGGCGAATACTGGAAGCGGATGGCCTCTTCCATGCCGCTTTCCTGCGTGAGCTTCTTGATGAGGCGGGCGGCGCCGGCGGCGATTTCGGTGATGCCGGCCTTGTCTTTGTTGAAGACGACGCGGCGCTGGAGTTCCGAGGTGGAGTTGTAAAAGTGGACGATCACCGATTTGGCGCCGCGGATGCCTTCGAAAGTGCGGGTGATCAGGTCCTCGCGGCATTGCACGAGCACCTGCACGGTGACGTCGTCGGGAATCTTTTTGTTGTCGATGAGGAAGCGGCAGAAATCGAAATCCGTTTGCGAGGCGGAGGGAAAGCCGATCTCGATTTCCTTGAAGCCCATTTTTACGAGGGCGTTCCACATGCGGAGCTTGCGCTCATGGCCCATG
>JBIOWL010000186.1:0-2737 GCA_044868645.1 Aestuariivirga sp. | reverse complement strand
TGGGCGATGGAACAGGCATTATAGAGATTGACAGACCCGACGGGCAGCTCAAGCTCGGCGCGCTTTGAGGCACGGCGGAGCAGAGCCTCGATGCTGGAGCGGAACTTCGATGGCTTGACGCCCATCAGGCCATAGGCCTCGCGCCAGGCGGCCACCATGGTATCCTCCGCCACCTTTTCCGGATCGACGGTGCAGTTGCTGATGGCCTCGGCCAGTACCTGCGCGGCGTTTCCCTTTGCCAGCGCCACCTTCATTCCGGCGACACGAACGGCAAAGACGGTGAGGTCAGGAAAAGTTTCGAAGAGTTCCGGCTCACACCGGAAATGCAATTCAGTCATACGTCGTGGTCCAATTCCATGCGAAGTTTCGCTCAATGCCCGCGTGGAAGGCGCGCGTCAACGCTTGAGCGGCACTTTCTGCAGCGTGCTGGTCCGGATCGGCCCCGCCCTGTAGTGCGCGTCGAACTGCATGAGAAGCTTATGCACCTTGTGGTGCATCCGCTGCGAGATATTGGGATAAAGGTGATGGACCTGATGATAGGCATCGTTCCACGGATGCCAGAGCAGGTGGTGGATTAAGCCGTCATTCGTGAACGTCGCCTCGAATTCCGTATCGCCGCGCTCATAGTCGTGTTCCTCCGCTTCTGCGATGGAACGCAGCACGGGAAGGCTGGTGAACATCGGCACCAACCAGAACAGGAACCAGAGCAGGGTGCCCTGCACAACGCCAAAGACGAAGCTCAATGGCAGGATAAAGACGATTGTATGCCACAATGCCCACTGCAACAGCATGTGCCACGACTTGCTGCCGATCTCGGTGTAGTAGGCGAGATTATAGGAAGGTAGCCAGCGCAGCACCGCCTTGGTAATGGCCCATTTGGTCGAGAGGTCCACATGTCCCAGGCCCATGGCGGCGAAGCGGCGCTTGCAGGGGTCCTGCTCACCGGCGAATGTGCCGTGATGGATGAAATGGCCTTTGCGATAGGCGCCGGTCGTGCTCATCACCGGATAGCCCACGCAGCAATCTGCAATCTGGTCATTGAAAATCTTGTTTTCCCGGTCCCATGACCAATGC
Organism: Aestuariivirga sp.; assembly: GCA_044868645.1. GTDB lineage: Bacteria > Pseudomonadota > Alphaproteobacteria > Rhizobiales > Aestuariivirgaceae > Aestuariivirga. Next base: position 1,663 of record JBIOWL010000186.1, on the reverse strand, counting down.
GAAGCATCATGCACCATGAGTTCGAGGGCCCGTTGCTGCCGCGCAATGAAAACCAGCGCCACGGCATAGGCGGCAACGCCCCAAAGCTGGCTGTATTGCCAGATGGCGATGCACAGAGCCCCCATCAGGACAATCGAGGCGAGATAGGCGGCACTGTCAAGGAAACTGCCGGCAAGGGACGTTTTCTCCCAGGCCTTGAGCTGCATGACTACATGGTCCGGCAAATGATTGGAACGGTAGCCCCGGCTGGCGCCACGCCGTCGCGCGGGTCGCGGTTTGGTGATGGTTTCCAGGCTCTCCCCAACGCGAAAGAGGTCCCGTGGTCTCGCATCATCCATACGCATCTCCACCCAGAGAAATACGAGGTTCGAAAATCCGCCGGGTTCCCCTTCCGGCCAGCGGCACCCTAGAATGTGCCTTGTTGGACCCACAACCGCCAGCACTTCTCCATATGCTGGCACTTCCAGTTACGTCCTCAATTAGGACGTGTCAATTATCCTCCTTAAGGACTCATTAACCAAACGCTAGTCTTTGCCATGGTTAACGAATAGCCACTAACTTGGGGCTGGACCGCAAAAAGCCATGTATTTCAAGGATAGTCACAACCTCCTGCGCGGCAGGCTGGCACTTCGCAAGAAGCGGCAACTTCCTTCAAAAATTGCCGAGTCCAAGACCCTGATGGCTACGTGGCAGCAGATCGGGGGCCTGCTCAACACCCTTTGCGCCAAAACGGAAATAACGCCTGCGGCGGCCCTGGCAGTCTGGAATGTGGAGAGCGGAAACCTTCCATTCCATCGTGGGCGGCCGGTGCTGCGCCTCGAATGCCACAAGCTCTGGGAGGAGTGGGGCCATTTAGATCCGGTCCGTTTTGATGCCCATTTCGAGTTTGGCGGCCATGCCGGCGTGACCGGCCTGGCTTGGACCAATCATCGTTTCAGGACGGAAGGCGGCGACTGGCGCAATCTCCATGGAACTCAGGAGCAGGAATATGAGGCCTTTGTCCTAGCCCGCCGCCTCGCCGGCAGTGAAGCCGCCTGCCGTGCCTCGAGTTTCGGTGGCCCGCAAGTCATGGGCTTCAATCACACCAAGCTTGGGTTTCCCGATGCCGTCTCGCTCTATCGCGCCTTCGGCAGAAGCCTGCGCGCCCAGGTGCTTGGCTTTTTTGATTTCTGTCAGAGTGAGAAACTCTTCCCCGCGCTCAAGGCGCGCGACTGGCACGCCTTCGCCCGCGTCTACAACGGGCCGAGCCGCACCGATAGCTATGCCGAAAAAATCAATGATGCCTTCATTCTTGCCGAAGCCATTGTTGCCTCCAATCAGGCCGCGCTCACCGCAGCGGAAGAGAAGCTGGCCTTCGATCACCAAGGCTTCGCCGCATTCTTCGCCACGCTCGGCATCAAGCACTTTTCGGCGCGCGAGTTCCTCTTCCGCGGGCGAGAAAACAGCGCGCCATCAAGCCCCGCCTACGGCCTCAATCGCTTTCCGCCTCGCGAACTGTGGCCCAACATTGTTTCAGTTGCCAAGGCCGCCGATCTTTTCAGAAGCGAAATCGGCGCACCCGTGACCTTGCGCGGCATTTACCGCACGCCTTCCTACAACGTGGCCATCGGTGGTGCGCCGGAAAGCCGCCACATGGCCTTCGCCGCCCTCGATCTTCAGGTGA
>JBIOWL010000185.1:0-7257 GCA_044868645.1 Aestuariivirga sp. | reverse complement strand
GTCGGTGGATGCGTGGACGCTGCGCACGCGGGCCCTGGAACTGGCGGGCTATCTTCCGGGCGATGTTCTCTTTGTGTTACTCAAAGAAACGCCGCTTGCCGGTGATGTGGTGTGTGGGCAGATCTATGATTGGTCGGCGAAACGCGCCGTCACCGTTTTCCGGTTGTTCCATCCGCCGTTTCTTGTTGCATCCAGTGCCGATCCCACACTCGTCAAGCCTATTGCGCTGGAGGGCGATGCAGTTTCGGTCAAAGGGGTTGTTATCGGCACCTACCGTCCCCGCAAAAGGTCAAGTTGAATTTCACATTTTCATTTGACAATGTGATTGAAGCGCGCGAGTTTCCTTCTGCGGTTTGCGACTCGGGGGAGGAACGGCTCAAGGGCATATGAGATTTGTCTTCATTAAATCGGAAGTGGCTGAAGCACTGGCGCTTTCGGTTGATGAGTTTGAAGAACGGCGTGACGATCTCGAGCAGCTTGGCTTTCCACCGCCGCTGGCGGGCTTAGGTGAGCGCTGGTCGATCCTCAATGTGATCAACTGGATCAACAGGAGCAATGCACTCGCGGCAATTGGCGTGAAAGCTGCTACACGCGCATCTCACACACATTGACTGCCTAACTCAACGATGTGGCAAAGAGCTTCCAGTTGTTGACGTAGTTTTCAGCAGACCGCAAAATTTTCGCAGCGCCGTTTGCGTCGATCTGACGGATGATTTTCCCAGGCGCGCCGACAACGAGTGAATTGTCAGGAATTTCCTTGCGCTCTGGAATAAGGGCCCCTGCCCCGATCAGGCAATTCCTGCCGATCTTCGCGTGGTTTAGCACAATGGCACCCATGCCGATCAGCGTGTTGTCGGCGATGGTGCAACCGTGAAGAATGGCCCTGTGGCCAATGGTGCAATTGCGGCCGATGGTCAGCGGTGCGCCCATGTCAGTGTGGCAAACGCAACCATCCTGCACATTGCTGCCCTCTCCGACCTCGATCCACTCATTGTCGCCGCGCAGTACCGCGCCAAACCAGACACTCGCGTCCTTCAGTAAGCGCACCCGACCCATCACATCGGCACTTGGCGCAATCCAAAAGTTTCCGGCGCCTGGCCATTCAGGTGAAATGCCGCCAAGCGTATGGATGCCCATGGATTGCCTCGTCAGGTGAAACCGAAAACTCGCGTCAGGATAAACACGCCCTGGAAGAAACTCCAAGCCGCTCCGGCCAGCAGAAGCAGCAGGCCAATCAGCGGCTGCTCGATCAGCCACCACAGCGCCAGTTTCATCACCGTGGCGGGCGCGCTCAGCACCACCACCGTGGCCCGCAAGGGCGTGAGCAGCGTCGGGTTTGCATCGAAGAGCAGCGCCAGGCGCGGTTCTTCATCGAATGCCATTTCCCACATGCTTGCAATGATGCCCGCCGCCACAATGCCGACGGCAATGGCAAAGAGATACGCAGTCACCACCATACGCAACCCCATCCACGCAGCTGTTCCGGGTTGGAACAGCGTCTTTACACTCCGTTAAGGAATGCAACTCCGGGGCCGGCAGTGCAATGGAAGAGCTGGAACAGCGTTAATGCTATTCCTCGAGGTCGAATTCGAGGATTGCCATGGAGAAATTGTAGGAAAGCTCGCCGTCTTCCTCGTCGCGGAAGATGACACCGAGAAAGTCCTCGCCGAGATAGACCTCGCCCGAATCCTTCTTCTGCGGGCGGGCGCGCACCGAAAGATTGGGGTTGTTGAAGGTCTTGCGCAAGTAGGCGGTGAGCTTGGCAAGTTCTTCGGGCTTCATTTGGGAATCTCCTTAAGGAGCCCGCTCTAGCCCTCTTCACCGGTTGGAGCAACGGTCTCCACATTGTGGTCCATGGCGCGGGCCGGCTCTTCGCAGCCGGCATAGCCGACGATCTTTGCCGGAACGCCCGCAACAGTGCGGTTGGGTGGCACGTCATGGAGAACCACGCTGCAGGCGGCGACGCGCGAGCAGTTGCCGACTTCAATGTTGCCAAGGATCTTCGCGCCGGCACCGATCAGAACGCCGTGGCGGATCTTGGGGTGGCGGTCGCCAGTTTCCTTGCCTGTGCCGCCCAGGGTTACACCTTGCATGATCGACACATCGTCCTCGACTACAGATGTTTCGCCGATGACAATGTCATGGCCATGATCGATCATGATGCTGCGGCCGATGCGGGCCGCGGGATGAATATCCACTGATGAGATCATGGAAGAACGGCTCTGCAGGTAATAGGCAAAATCCTTACGGCCCATGGACCAGAGGCGATGGGCCATGCGGTGCGCCTGCAAGGCCTGATAGCCTTTGAAATAGAGCAAAGGATCGATGTAGCGGTGGCAGGCCGGGTCGCGGTCGAAGGTTGCAATCATGTCGGCACGGGCGGCATGGCCGATGTCGGGCTCGGCGTCGAGCGCATCCTGGAAGGCCTTTACCACTGCATCGGAACTCAGGTCGGCATTGCCGAGGCGCTGGGCCAGGCGCTGGATGAGTGCTGACTCAAAGGAATCATGGGCAAGGATGGCAGAAAAGATGAAACCGCCCAGCGCGGGTTCGGCGCGGGTGATCGCCTCCGCTTCTTTGCGTACACGGTCCCAGACGGCGTCGATCTTTTCAACGACCTTGGTGTTGGTGGTCTCGCGGATCATGAGCCCTCACTTTGCTGAGCCGGACATACTAGCTGATTTTGTCAAAGATAGGTAGCCACCCCTCCCGCATTCAATGGCATGGTGAACCGGAGCTTTCCTCACAAGGTTTTGAAAAAGGCCACTGATTCCCGCTTGAAGTTGCGGTCACCCACCGCCGACATGTGGTTTTTTCCGGCCAAAGTCAGGCCCTTGGCACCGGGGATCATGTCAACAAGAGGCTGCACCTTTCCCGAAACATCGTCCAATTCGCCTGCCACCACCAGCACGGGCACTTTGATGGCAGCCAGAGCCTCGGGCCTGATCCTGACGCGTGTGGAGCGGATACAGGCGGCCAGCGCCTTGCGGTCGCTCTTGGTCTGGTCTGCGAAAACACGAAACGTTTTGGCACCCGCATCAGCAACATCCGAGGCATGCGGTGCCTCCAGCGCATCGGCAATGGCCTCGGCACCGGGCACACCGGAGATCATGCGCTCGGCCAATCCGGCGAACACCACCTTCTTGACCAAGTCCGGCCGCGCGATAGTGAGAAAGGCTGCCACCCTCGCACCCATGGAATAGCCGATCACATTGGCGGATGGGATTTTGAGATGTTTCAGCAGGCGGGCTGCATCAGTGGCCATCAGGGGCGCCGAGTATTGTGCCTGATCATAGAGCTTTTGGCTTTCGCCATGGCCGCGATGGTCGAAGGCAATGACCCGGAAGCCCGCATCAAGAAGATATTTGGTCCAGCCCGTCGAAACCCAATTGACCCGGACGTTGGAGGCAAAGCCGTGGATGAGGAGGACCGGCTCGCCCTCGCCCTCGTCAATGAAGGTGATCTCAACGCCGTCCGAATTGAATTTTTGCATGGTGGCCAAGATATGCTATCGAGCGCCCCGCAAAACAAGCACGCGAGGAACCCGACATGGCCGCAGGCGCAACGCCCCATTTCCAGAACTCCATGGGAGTGGCGAAGATTGAAATCGGCGCCAAGGAATTCATGTGCATCGGCGCCAAGCCTCCCCATGACCACCCGCATGTGTTCCTCGACATGGGCGCTGCGGGCGAGATGGTTTGTCCCTATTGCTCCACGCTTTTCGTATATAACAAGAACCTGGCCGCCGATGCCTCGCAACCGGCAGAGGCTGCCTGGCACGATGAAGCGGCATGAAAGCTGCGGTCACGATCCGTGGATTTGAAGATCGTGACCTTGATGGCGTGATTGCCGTTGCCCGCGACCTGCAACAGAGCGAGTGCGTTCTGTTTTCGCGGATGAAGCCTCCGGAAGATATCGGGGCCGACTATGTCCATCACATTCACAAGGACGTTGAGAAACATCAGGGTTCGTTTCTGGTCGCGGATTTGGCTGGAAGGATTGTGGGCTATTGCACGCTCCTGACGCATTGCGACAGCAGCGACCAGGCAGATGAAGCACTTTACACTTACGCCTATGTCGGGGACTTGGCCGTGGCAGAGCAACAGCGCAGTAATGGAATTGGAGCGATGCTGATTGATGAGGCGGGACGCATTGCCAAAGCCGCTGGGATCAACTGGTTGCGGCTCAGCGTTCTTGCGCCCAATGCGGCGGCGAGGCGTTTCTACGCGCGGCAGGGCTTTGCCGAGCACCTGATCGAAGTCGAAAAGGCCTTATGAAGTCCAACAGCCTTTCACTGGCCGAAGCGCGGCGGCTGGCGCTTGTGGCGCAAGGCTTTGCGGGGAGGTCCAGGCGCGAAAGCGGCACTTGGTCCACCATCGAGAAAACTATCGACAGATTGCATCTCCTTCAGATCGACAGTGTCAATGTGCTGGTGCGCTCACACTATCTTCCGCTGTTCTCGCGTATCGGCAACTATGGCATTGAAACGCTCGACAAGCGGACCCTAAGACCAAAGAGGCGTCATTGCTTTGAGTGTTGGGCTCATGAGGCGAGCCTAGTGCCGATGGCGCTGCATCCGTTGATGCGTTGGCGCATGGAACGGGCGCGGCAGGGCAACGGCATTTACAGTTCGATGGATTCTTTCGGGCGGGAGGAAAGCGCCTATTTGCGCGACACGCTCAAGCACATTGAGACGAATGGGCCGGTGCGGGCCAGCGAAGTTCCAGGCGGCGGCAAGGCACAAGGCGGCTGGTGGGGCTGGAGCAAGGGCAAGATGGCGCTGGAGACGCTCTTTGATCAAGGCCTCATCACGGCGCGAGAACGGCAAGGCTTCGAACGTGTCTATGACCTGACAGAACGCGTGATCCCGGCGGAAGTGCTCGATCTCCCTACGCCTTCCGAGAAGGAGGTGTTTCGCCAGCTTCTGGTAATGGCGGCACAGGCGCTCGGTGTCGGGACCGAATTTGACCTTAGAGATTATTTCCGGCTGCCCGTTGCAGACACCAAATCGGCACTTGCAGAAGCCGTAGAGCAAGGTTCACTTGCCGAAGTGAAAGTCGAAGGCTGGAACAGGCCTGCTTACGTGGCCGCCGATGCAGTAGTACCGCGCAAGGCGGGCGGGCGCGCCCTGCTCTCCCCTTTTGATCCCATCGTCTGGTACCGCGAAAGGACTGAGCGGCTTTTTGATTTTCACTACCGCATCGAGCTCTACACGCCAGACCACAAGCGTAAATACGGCTATTATGTCTTGCCCTTCCTGATGGGAGATAAATTGCCAGCTCGGCTCTGCTTGAAATCAGACCGGGCAGAAGGCGTGTTGCGAGTCAACACTTCAAATGCAGAACCCGGCGCGGACCAAGACGAAGTTGCAACGGCGCTGGCGGAGGAACTTCGTTTGATGGCTTCCTGGCTAGGCCTCGAAAAAGTGGCTATCGCCCGCAAGGGCAATTTGGCCAAGGCCTTGGGCAAAGCCATCAGACAAGCGCACGATACTTCCCAATGAAGCGGACCAGCGATGCTTCAAGCGCATCGAACTCGCCTTGAGCCAGGATCAATGACAGCGCCATGAAACCGCGCTCGGCAACATAGATGCCTTCATCCAATAGGTGGAAATAAATCAAGCGCTTCAGCCGCGCATCCGCCTTGGCCGCATCCTCAGCGCTACGGATGTCACCGCCAATGGGATGCAAGGTGAGAAGCGAGCCGACACCTGTCACCTGCATTCGCACCTGGTGAGACATGAACAAGGCATTGAGGCGTGTCTTCAGCGCCTCGCCCCGCTCGTTTAATGCAACACAAGCCTCCGGTGTGAAGACTTCGGTGATGCCGACATGTCCCGCCATCATGGTCAGCGTGTTGTTGTTAAAGGTGCCAGCGTGAGGCAGTGCCTTGGGCCGTGAAGGATCAAACTGATCCATGATATCGGCGCGCCCGCCAAAAGCGCCGAAGCTCATGCCGCCGCCAATGTATTTGCCAAGAGTCTTGAGATCAGGCGTCACGCCTGTCTTTGCCGCAAGGCCTCCGGGATGAAGTCGTGACGTCATGACTTCATCGAAGATCAGCACAATGGCATGCCTCGTGCATTCCTCACGGAGCATGGCGAGAAATTCCATGCTTGCCGGAATGCAACCGCCGCCACCCAGCATGGGTTCCAGTATCACTGTTGCGAGTCGCTTTGCGTTCTCGGCAATCAGTTTCCGAGCCGCGTCCACATCATTGTATTTACCCATGACGCATTCAAAGGGCGCATTCACCGGCGAAGCGCCATGGGTGAAATAGAGAGTGCCGCCATGATAGCCACCCTCCATGGGCATGATGGCGGGTCTGCCGGTGAAATTCCGCGCCGCGGACAACGCCATCATGTTGGCTTCAGTACCGGAATTGGTGAAACGCACCCGATCCAGGGCAAAGCGTTTTGTCACGGCTTCGGCGAAGGCCACTTCCTGTTCATGCTGGGCGCCGATGTTGAGTCCCTGCCCCATGGCGGACTTTACGGCAGCCGTGATCTTAGGGTGTGAATGGCCATAGATGCCCGCCGAATATTCGCCCACGAAATCCATATACTCATGGCCATCCACATCGGTGAGGCGGCAGCCTTCGGCCTTTGCCACGCGAATCGGAAAGGGTTGAGAAAACAGGACTGTGCGGGTGTTTCCGCCCGGCATGACGGCCTTGGCGCGTTCATGCATGGCTGCCGTCTCGGGCCGCTTGGCGATAAAGTTTTCAACCGCCGCGGACAGGAGGTTGTCGAGGTCATCGATGAACAATTTGGACATCACACTATGGTCACAAAGGCTGGCAAGATTAAAGGCATTCCGGTAACATCTTCGATCTGGACAGCGGCTGCAAGACGATGATCAACGGCTTTAGAAAATTCTCAGTAATGGCGGCTTTGTGCCTTTGCTTTTCAGCGCTCATGACGGACGCTGCCTTGGCGGAGGATGCTCAAGTCTTCGTCCGATACAACGTGGACGTGAAGGGCGTCACCATCATGAAGCTGCGCTTCATCACGCAGATCAGTGGTAACGCCTATGCAACGCACGTCCTGGGAAAGACAACCGGCATGGTGAACTGGTTCTCCGACTACAAGATCGAGATGGGCGCCAAAGGTACGCTGAACAGCGGTAAGTTCACGCCCGCCAGCTTCAGCCGCGAGCGCGAAAAGAACGGCAAGAAGAAGGAAGCCACAACCGACTGGAGCAGCGGTGCTCCGCTGATCACCGAAGAGAATGGCGATGATGAGTTCGCTGCCATGGC
>JBIOWL010000184.1:0-6645 GCA_044868645.1 Aestuariivirga sp. | reverse complement strand
GGCGCCGCTACGGCAATGGTGTCGTGGATCGCAGTCTCGTTGACCGCGGTTTTGTCATACAGATACATGACCCGGGGTTTGGCGCTGACCCGGTTATGGACCCGCTCCAATTCGGCCTGGAAACTGGACATGGCACGCTGCGCCCATTTGTCTTCCACGTCGATGGCGTTTTCCCATTCGATGATGATGGTAACGGGCGGCAGTAGCCTCTCGTTTTTTGGCATGGCGGCAATCTCCTGGTCAGGGCGCTAGGTGCGCGCAATAGCGCGGGTTTGGACCCGCGTCACTAGCATTTTGCAGGCAATTAGGGCTGAATCTGGTGCAGTTCAAGTTGCTGCGTTGCCGCAGAAGCCTTTAAATAGTCGCTTCAATACCCTAGGATGCACGGGTCCACCCAGGGAAGCAGATGAAGAATACCGTCTTTATTCATACCAATGACAAGCAGATACTCGGCGCCATTGTTTCGGAGCATTCCTTCCGCCGCAATTCCGCCAACCCTTCAGCCTTCGACGTCAAGGTTATCCGGCGCGAGGATTTCTCTTTCTTCGATTCTTACGAGGGGCGGCCCTTCCTTCGCACGGGCACCAAACGAATCTGGACCAACGACGACCTGCAGTCCTTCACACCATGCCGCTTCATGCCGCCTGAATTGATGGGCTATGAGGGCCGCGCCGTCGTGGTCGATCCCGACGTTTTCGCAGTGGGCGACATCAACGAACTGTTCAACCGCGACATGCAGGGCAAGGCCATTTTTGCAAAGCCGAGGCCCGGTCATAACGGGCGTGCCGACTATGTTGCAACCAGCGTCATGTTGCTGGATTGCGCAAAGCTCAGCCACTGGAATGTTCGCAAGCAGTTCGATGATCTTTTTGCCTTCAAGCTTGATTATGAGGACTGGATCACACTCGCGAAAGAGCCCGCAGGGACGATCGGCCATCTCGAATCGGAGTGGAACGATTTCGACAGCCTCACCCCCAGAACCCGTCTCATTCACAATACCAAGCGCCGCACCCAACCATGGAAGACCGGCCTGCCCATCGACTTCCAGAACCGAATTCCCATTCCGCTGATCGGCAAGCTCTTTAGCAACAACGGCTTCCGCCTGCCGCTCAAATACAAGAAGCATCCTGATCCGCGCCAAGAGGCGTTTTTCTTCGCCTTGCTTAAGGAGTGCCTCGATAACGGCAAGATCACTTCGGCGATGATTGAGGAAGAGATGCGCCGTAATCACGTGCGCAAGGACACCTTTGCGGTGCTCAAGCGCGTGCCTCCGATGGAGGATATTCTACATCTCAGGCCCGCAGCCTGATGATCCGCCAGCCCGTGCTGCACAAGGCGATCAAGGAGTAATAGCGGCGGCGGATTGACGGCAAGGACATGTGGGAGCGGAAGGTGGCTTAGCCATTTACCTGTCAGATGCCCTTGATTTGCGATCCGGCATACTTTGCGCCAGTCTGCCGCCATGGCACTGCGGCGCAATCACAACCCAAACATTCATCCTGCAGACGCTGATGCAATTGTCGTCGGGGCCGGCATTGCCGGGCTCTATGCCGCATGGCGGCTGCAGAGGGCGGGATACTCGGTCATCGTCTTTGAAGCGGAGGCAGGCGCAGGTGGACGGGTGAAATCAAGGCGTGAAAAGCAAACGCAGCTTGGCCTTACTATTGATGATGGGGCCAACCTCATCAATTCGACCGACACGCTCGCCTTGCGGCTGATGGACAGTTTCGGCATCCGCTACGTGCGGCGCGTCAAGCGCGGAATGGACAGCATGAACTATCTTGTGCGGGGCGTGCTCTACGACCAGCAGGAATTTGACCGGTTGATCTTTGATGAGAGCCGCAGCGCCATCAACGCCATGCTTGCCGACCAGGATTTCTGGCGAAGCGATGTTGAGCGCGATACCAATCCGCGTTTCATCGACGAGAGCATTGCTGCTTATCTCAAGCGGATTGAAGCAGGCCCCGTACTGCGCAGCATTCTCAAGTCGTTCTTCTGGAGCGAATACGGCCATGAGATCGGCAATCTCAACTTGCATGTGCTGTTCGACTATCTGAAAATCGATCTGCAGTCGCCCTACTTCAAGCTGATCCACAATGTGGACGAAGCCTACACGGTACCTCACGGCGTGGCACAGATCACGGCGCGAATGGAAAAGGAAATTCACGCCCAGGTTCTCTATGGCGCCGCGGTTGCGCGCATCTCGCAAGAAAATGACCGCGTGATTGTGGAGGCAAACAGCAAGGACGGCGCACTTCGCCGTTCGGCCCGGCATCTGTTCTTTGCGGCGCCATTGCACCGTCTCAAGGACATTAAGGTGGAGGTTGAAGGCTTGTCGCAGCATGCCATCGACGAGGCAGGGATCGCGAGCTATGCCGACGGCACGAAGCTTCACCTCAAATTCGAGCCAGGGTTTCACGAGCGCTATCGCTATGCGGGGATCGTGCTCACCGACACGGGCGAGCAGATCTGGCCATCCAGCACCGGCCAAGGCGGCGCGGGCCTGCTCACGGTCCTGACCGGTCCACTGCCGCCAGGGCGGGCGGCCGCGGTCGTCATGGCCGGCCAAGTGCTGATGGCGCTGGACCGTGTCTTGCCGGACCTCAGTGATCTTTATGTCGGGGTGGAGCGGTCGGACGCGCCCATGAGTTATTCCGGTTCGCTCCGGCCCGGTGAATTGGCCCATCTCGCCATTCATGAAGGCGCTGCCCGCTGGACAACAATCGGCGAAGCAAGCGGCGGGCCCTTGCAGGGCTATCTTGAAGGTGCCTTGCGCAGCGCCGATGCGGGAGTCTCGCGCTACATCCTTTCGCGCCGGAAAACGCGCTAGCGCGCTAAGCTTTGCCCATGGCGCGCCAGCGGGCGGGTGGCTGGCCGAAGCTTCTGGCGAAAGCACGGGTGAAGGCGGCTTCGGTGCCGTAGCCTGCTTCCAAAGCAATCCGGCTCACGGGCACTTTACTGCTACGCAGCGCCACGCTTGCAAGATAGAGTCGCCAGTCGCGCACATAGCGCATGGGCGAGGTGGCAAGCACATTTTGGAAACGCTCTTCAAGTACGGTGCGCGAAACGGCAGAGGCCTTAGCCAGAGTTGGCACTGACCAGGCCTTGCCGGGGTTTCCATGTATCGCCGCAAGGCAGCGGCCAAGCACGGGGTCTGTCATGGCAGAGAGCAGGCCCTTGTCTGAAATCTTCTGAGCCAGAATTTCGTGACGCAGAAGTTCGATCAGGATGATTTCCGTTAGCCGTTCCAGAACCGATTGGCCGCCAGCTTCCTTGCCATCGGCCTCGGCGATCATCTGCTGCACGGCGCTGCGCAGGAGCGGGCCGGCATCTGACGCGTAAGCCTTCACATGGATGAGGCGCGGCAGGCTTTGCTTCAAAGGTTCGAAGTTCAGCGCATCGAGATTGATGTAACCACAGAGAAGGCGGAGGCTGGGCGGACCATTGCCGTAGCGAACCACGGGAATGTCTGACCATGGCTTGGGCGGCAAGTCCGCCGACGGCTGGATCAGCACGCCCTCCTCGCCAACGCCTACAGCGTGTCCAGTGCCAAAGGGGAAGGCGACCACGTCACCCTCCGTGAGGCTGAATTCCTGCCCCTCTATCCTGAGCCAGCAGCCGCCTTCGGCCACCACATGGAAGGGCACGATGGGAGAGGGATTTCCCGTGCCCCGGCCCAGGCGCGGCGTTGCATCGGTCTGCCAGTTGCCTGCCGCTGCCACGCAGAACTGCAAGGAGCCTGCAATCCTCACCGAACGCAACACAGCGGACAGCACATCCTCAGCCATACGCGTTCATTTCACAGAGGTTGTGATCGATCAAGTCTTGCGGGGTTCCAGCCAAAGACAGGCGGCCTGCTTTCAAGCATTTGGCAACCCATTCGGGACGGGGCAAAATAAAGGAGACCTATCATGGAAAGCAATGCAAGAAAACTTATTGTCCTCATCACCAAGGGCATTGAATCGGAACTTTCATCCGTTGCCCTCACCATCGCCAATGGTGGGCTCACGGCCGGCCTCGAGGTGTCACTTTTCCTCACCAGTACAGCGATCGATCTTGTTCGCAAGGGCGGCCAGGACATGACCCATGTGCAGCCGCTGCAGCCGCTTGGCGCACTCATCGCCGAATTCATCAAGCGGGGCGGCGTCATCTGGGCTTGCCCGCCTTGCGTCAAGTCACGCGGCTATGAGCAGAAGGATTTGCTGGAGGGCGTTACCATCATGGGCGCCAGCGCCATGCACACCGAAATTAGCGAAGGCGCGGCCACGCTCAGTTTCTGAGCCCGTTCTTGCCACTTGCCCCGTTTTGCGCTCACATGCAAAAAACAGGGCAAGTTCTATGGGGAAGCGCGTTTCGAAACCGAAGCTGAGAAGCCTTTCGGACATTTATGCGTTTTTCCGGAAGAACAAGACGCCGATCACCTTTCTCTCGCCCACGCCCTACAACATTCTGGGGCTCGGGCGCTGGATCAATAATTTCGATTATATCAATTTCTTCGACAGTTTTGACGGCACGCACCCGAAGATCTTCGTGCCGCGCGAGCATGGCCCGCATGAATTCCGCTCCATCGAAGATGTGAACAACTATTTATTGCGTCACAAGGATGTGCGGGCGCGCCTCAAGGAGAAGGGACCGGGCTATCTCCTGCTCGTCATGTTCGATGAGGAAACGGAGGCGTTAGCGAAGGAGCTGGGTCAGAAGATCGCGCTGCCGCCGGCGAAGCTTCGCAAGCACATCGATTCCAAGATCACCACCACCAAGCTCGGCAATGAAGCGGGCATCAAAAGCGCGCCAAACACCATGGGCCGGGCCAAGTCTTTTGAAGCCCTCATGGCGATGGCCAAGAAGGCCAAGCTCGGCACGGATCTTGTGGTGCAGACGCCCTATGGCGATTCAGGCCGCACCACCTTCTTCATCAAGTCGGAGGCCGATTGGGTGAAGAACGCCGAACATCTGGTGGATGAGCAGTTGAAGGTGATGCGCCGCATCAACCATATGCCGGGCACGGTGGAAGCGGTGGCCACGCGCCACGGCACGCTAGTTGGTCCCTTGCAGACCGATATCACGGGCTTTGCTGAAGTCACGCCGTACAAAGGCGGCTGGTGCGGCAATGATGTGTTCCATGACGGCCTTGAAAAGGAGCGCAGAGCCGTGCAGCGCATGGCGCAGAAGCTTGGCGACAGGCTTTACAAGGCGGGCTATCGTGGCGCCTTCTGCATGGATTTCCTCATCGATACGGATACGCGCGAGGTCTATCTGGGCGAGATCAATCCGCGCATCTCGGGCGCTTCGCCCATGACCAATCTCATCTCCTCCACCTATGGCGGATGCCCGATCTACATGTTCCATCTTCTGGAGTTCATGGATGTGGACTGGGAGATTGATCTTGCCAAGGTGCAGCAGCGCTGGAGCGAGTTCGACAATTGGAGCCAGCTCATTCTCAAATATCCGGTTGACCAGGTGGAGATGATCACCAAGGCGCCGGCCTCCGGCATCTGGCGCATGGATGACAAAGGCAATATCAAGCTCGTTCGCAAGTCGATCGACTGGTTCCTGGTGTCGGGCGAGGAAGAAGCGTTTTACTTGCGTGTCTACACGGCGGGCGATTACCGCTATCATGGCGCCGACATGGGGATTATCGTGTCGCGCGGAAGATTCCAGACGGACGACCGCAAGCTCACCGACCGTGCCAGGGCTTGGGTTGCTGCCATTCACCGCGAGTTTTCGGCAATCCCCGTGACCGGATTATCCGTGCCTGTGCCACCGTCAGCGCATGATGCAAACAAGATGTTTTGAGGTCCCGACATGAGCAATGCCCTTCATCGCCTTACCGTTAGCCAGCTGGCAGTTGCCGTTCAGAACATGCACTCCATCATGTACAAAGTGGAAAAATACGCCCGCGAGAATGGTTTTGAAACGTCAAAGCTGCTGCAGGCGCGGCTCCATCCCAACATGTTCAATCTGCTGCAGCAGTTGCAGTATGTCTGTTATGTGGCCGTTGATCTGGCCCAGCATTTTTCAAGCACAGCGGCGCCGCATGTTGGCTACAATGAAGAAACTTGGGATGAACTCTCCGAAAGCCTTGAGACAACGGCAGCCTATCTCAGTGCGATCAGTGAGACCGATGTCGAAAAGAATGCGGGCAAAGAGGTTCCTACCTTCATGGACGACGCGATCAAGATGAATGTAGTGGACTATGCGGCCCGCGTGTCGCTGCCGGACTTCTATTTCCACATGACAATTGCCTACGCCATCCTGCGCCACAATGGCATACCGTTGGGGAAATCGGATTTTCTGGGAAAGTTGGGGTAGGAGGACCATGCTTCGAGGCCCGATGCAGTGCATCGGGCACCTCAGCATGAGGGTATTATGGAAATTGCCTCACCCTGAGGTGCCGCGGAACACGGCCTCGAAGGGCGAGGCAAGTTAGTTGAATCCGGCAATAAAGCTGCGGCGGACGGGAAGTGTTTTCACGTTCGCGGGCGGTGCGCCATCGGCCCTGCGGGGCGTGGCAATGGGCCCCAATGAATCGAGATAACTCCTATCGAAGCCTTCGCTGTAGACCGGGAATTGCGCGGGCCTGTCGCGGAAACTCTTGGCCATTTGTCCCAGGCCCCTGATGCCGCGCTCGCGGGAGCGGTGCAC
>JBIOWL010000183.1:0-2435 GCA_044868645.1 Aestuariivirga sp. | reverse complement strand
CAATGAACCGGCGCTCATCAAGGTGCCGGTGATGCGCTTCATTTCCTCGGGCGCACTGCAAGCGGATTGGGCGCTGCGCATCGATACGCTCACCTCAGTCATGCTGGTGGTGGTGACGACTGTCTCATCGCTCGTTCATATGTATTCGCTGGGTTACATGGCCCATGACGAATACCAGCCGCGCTTCTTTGCCTATCTCTCGCTCTTTACCTTCGCCATGCTCATGCTGGTGACAGCTGACAATCTTGTGCAGATGTTCTTCGGTTGGGAAGGGGTAGGTCTTGCCTCCTACCTTCTCATTGGCTTCTGGTACACAAGGCCTTCCGCCAATGCTGCCGCCATCAAGGCCTTCGTCGTCAACCGCGTCGGTGACTTCGGCTTCGCCCTCGGCATTTTCGGCTGCTTCTATATTTTCCAGTCGGTAGAGTTAGATGCGATCTTTGGCGGGGCTGCCGCGCAGGTGGGCAAGACCATGCCATTCCTGTCCTGGGCGCCGGATACCATCACCATCCTTTGCCTCCTTCTCTTCATGGGTGCCATGGGCAAGTCTGCCCAGTTCCTGCTGCACACCTGGCTGCCGGATGCCATGGAAGGCCCGACGCCCGTCTCCGCCTTGATCCACGCCGCGACAATGGTGACGGCCGGCGTCTTCCTCGTGGCGCGCATGTCGCCGATGTTCGAGCATTCTGAGGTGGCCCGCGATGTGGTCATTGTCATTGGCGCGGTGACGGCCTTCTTTGCCGCGACCGTCGGCCTCGTGCAGAACGACATCAAGCGCGTCATCGCTTATTCGACCTGCTCGCAGTTGGGTTATATGTTTGTGGCCATGGGTGTGGGCGCCTATGGCGCCGGCATGTTCCATCTCTTCACCCATGCCTTCTTCAAAGCGCTGCTCTTCCTCGGCGCGGGGTCGGTGATCCACGCCATGTCGGGCGAACAGGATATGCGCAAGATGGGCGGCCTTGCGCCCCACATCCGCATCACCTGGGCGCTGATGATCATCGGCACGCTGTCGCTCACCGGCTTCCCGCTCACTGCAGGCTATTTCTCCAAGGACGCCGTCATCGAAAGTGCCTTTGCTTCCCATGCGGGCCCACACATGTTCGCCTTCGCGCTGCTGGTGATCGCCGCTTTCTGCACCTCATTCTATTCCTGGCGGCTCGCCTTCATGACATTCAATGGCAAGCCCCGCGCCGATCACCACACCATGGAACATGTCCATGAAAGCGGGAATGTGATGCTGGTGCCGCTTTATGTGTTAGCCTTGGGCGCGCTTATTGCGGGCTACGTCTTCGCGCCCTATTTCATCGGCGAAGCCGAAAAGGAGTTCTGGGGCGAGTCCATCTTCCGTGGGGCCGAAAACCACATCATCCATGAAATGCATGAGGTGCCGGCCTGGGTGAAATATTCGCCCTTCGTCGCCATGGTGCTGGGCTTTGCGCTGGCTTTCCTTTTCTACATCCGCAACACGGAATGGCCGAAGCAGCTCGCCGCCGTGCACTGGCCTGTCTACCAGTTCCTTTTGAACAAGTGGTATTTCGACGAGTTCTATGACTTCGCTCTGGTCAATCCCGCCAAGTGGCTAGGCCGCTTCCTTTGGAAGAAGGGCGACGGCGTGGTCATCGATGGTTTCGGCCCAGATGGCGTTTCCGCCCGCATCGGCGATCTCACGGCGCAGACGGTCAAACTGCAGACGGGCTATGTCTATCACTATGCCTTCGCCATGCTCATCGGCGTCGCGGCGCTCGTTAGCTGGTTCTCATTCGGAGGAGGGCACTAATGTCCTGGCCCTTGCTCTCGCTTGTTACTTTCCTGCCGTTGGTGGGTGTGCTGGCGATCCTCTTTGCGAAGGGCGAAGATGAGGCCGCCGACCGTTATGCCCGCTATGCAGCGCTGTGGACCACGATCGGCACCTTCCTCCTCTCGCTGCTGATCCCGCTGAATTTCAACAGTGCCGAACCAGGCTTTCAGCTTGTCGAAAGCGCTGGTTGGATGGGGGGTCTAGCCCATTACCGCATGGGCATTGACGGCATTTCCATGCCGCTCCTTCTGCTCACCACTTTCCTGATGCCGATCTGCATTCTGGCGTCGTGGTATGTAACGAAGCGGGTGCGCGAATACATGATCGCCTTCCTGGTGCTGGAAACGCTGATGGTCGGCGTGTTCTGTGCGCTCGATCTTTTCCTCTTCTACGTCTTCTTCGAGGCGGGGCTGATCCCGATGTTCCTCATCATCGGCATCTGGGGCGGGCAGCGCCGCGTCTATGCTTCGTTCAAGTTCTTCCTCTATACGCTTCTGGGCTCGGTGTTGATGCTTCTCGCCATCATCGCCATGTATTGGCATGCCGAGACAACGGATATCGCAACGCTCGTTGCTAACCCGACCGCTTTCCCGGCTGACATGCAAAAATGGCTGTGGCTGGCATTCTTTGCTTC
>JBIOWL010000182.1:0-2218 GCA_044868645.1 Aestuariivirga sp. | reverse complement strand
CCCATCTGCTTCAAAGCATCGAGCAATGTGCCGGCATTGCGTTGGTAGCGCGCAAGGCGCGCCGGGGGACCACCTTCCTCTTCAAGCTCACGCAGGGCCTGGCGGAAGGCAACGAGCGAGTGGGTGGGCTTTGCGACCCTCCTCAATGACAATGAGCGCGGCCCCATCATCCAGACCATCCTGCAGCCCCGTGATTCAAAATTTGATTTTGAAACCTTCTATAAAGGACTGCGCGAGCGAGGCTTTGCCATCTATCCCGGCAAGCTCACCAAGAAGCCGAGCTTCCGCATCGGCACCATCGGCCAGCTCAACGAGAACGTGATGAAAGATGTTGTCGCCGCCATCAAGGATGTGCTGGCCCGGATGGGGGTCACCGACATGAGCCCGGCGGAATAATCCATGTCCAAGTTGCCTGTCACCGTTAATGGCCGCATTTACAACTGGCCAAAGTCTCCGCTCGTTGTCATTTGCTGCGATGGCAGCGAGCCCGCCTATATGGAAATCGCCATGGCGAAAGGCTTGATGCCGAATCTCGAGAAGATCATCGCCAATGGCGAGAACCTGCGTGGGCTTTCTGCCATGCCCAGTTTCACCAATCCCAACAATCTCTCAATTGTCACAGGCGCACCGCCAAAGGTTCATGGCATTACCGGCAACTATCTCATCGATCCGGCCACCGGCCAGGAAACCATGATGAATGATCCGAAGTGGTTGCGTGCGCCCACCGTCTTCGAGGGATTCCAGAAGGCCGGAGGCAAGGTCTGCGTCATCACCGCCAAGGACAAACTTCGCCTCCTTCTCGGCAACGGCCTCAAGTTCGATGGCACCGCCATCTGCTTCTCTTCAGAACGTGCCGACAAGGCCACGCGCGAAGCAAACGGCATTGATGACGTCTGCGAACTTGTCGAGCTCCCGGTGCCGGAAGTCTATTCAGCCGCGCTCTCGGAATTTGTCTTTGCAGCAGGCGTCAAGCTCGTAGAGCGCGACAAACCGGACCTCACCTATCTTTCAACTACCGACTACGTCCAGCACAAGTTTGCGCCGGGTTCCAAAGGCGCCAATGACTTCTATACCATGATGGACCGCTACATCGGTGCGCTCGACAAGCTTGGTGCCACACTGGTGATCGTCGCCGACCACGGCATGAAGGACAAGCACAAGGCCGATGGCTCACCGGACGTGCTCTATTTGCAGGATGCCCTCGATACGGCTCTGGGCGCAGGCAAGGCCAAGGTCATCCTGCCGATCACCGACCCTTACGTCGCACACCATGGCGCCCTCGGCTCCTACGCCACTGTTTATCTGAACGGCGTGGCAAGCGATGAGGCAGCACGCACTATTTCATCAATGGAAGGCGTCGACAAAATTCTGACCAAGGCAAACGCCTGCAAAACTTTCGACCTGCCGGAGGATCGCATTGGCGATCTTGTCGTAATCTCCGGCGGCCCCAAGGCTAGCAAGGTCATCGGCACTTCGCGCGCCAAACATGACCTCTCGGGTCTTGATGCGCCCCTGCGTTCACACGGAGGCCTCACAGAGCAGGAAATTCCGGTGATCTGCAACCGCAAGCTCAGGAACCTCCATGTGCCGCTGCGGAATTTCGATGCCTTCTTCATAGGCTGCAACAATCTGGCGGAGTGACACCCATGTCGAAACACGTCATCCATGAAGCCATGCGGATCGGCGGCAAAAAAGTCGACACTGATGCTCGCATTGAAGTCCGCTATCCCTACACCAATGAAGTGATCGGGACCGTGCCGGCAGGCCGCGCCGAACATGCCGCGCAAGCTTTTGCCATTGCCGCTGCCTATAAGCCGAAGCTCACCCGCTACGAGCGCCAGCAGATTCTCTTCCGCACCGCCGAGTTGCTGCGCGCCAAGAAGGATGAACTGTCAATGCTCATCACTCTGGAACTGGGCCTTTCCCTGAAAGACTCGGCTTATGAATGTGGCCGCGCTTATGACGTGTTCTCGCTCGCAGGCCAACTCGCCATCCTCGATGACGGGCAGATCTTCTCCTGCGATCTCACGCCCCAGGGCAAGGCCCGCAAGATCTTTACCAAGCGCGAACCCGTGGGCGTCATCTCTGCCATCACGCCCTTCAACCACCCGCTCAACATGGTGAGCCACAAGGTGGCTCCCGCCATCGCCACCAACAATTGCGTGGTCTGCAAACCCACCGAGCTTACGCCTATCACCGCCATCAAGCTCGCCGACAT
>JBIOWL010000181.1:0-9573 GCA_044868645.1 Aestuariivirga sp. | reverse complement strand
CTGTTCCGCAGCTTTACCTACATGGGAAGCCGCGGCGCCGCCGTCGAATGCGTGAGTGCCATCGACATCGCACTGTGGGACATCCGCGGCAAAGCGCTCGGCCAACCGATCTACGAGCTTCTTGGCGGCCCGGTCCGCGACGAGATCGCTCTCTACACGCACCCCGACCAGCGCAAGTTCACGACGCGGGATGGAGTGGTTGCCGAGATCAGGGATATCATCGCCTCCGGCCACACTGCGCTCAAATTCGACCCCTTCCCCTATCAACGTGGCGGGGGCGAACAGAGCGACGGCTATCTTGATGGCTCAATGTCGCGCAAGGACGAGCGCGAGGCCGCCGAGCTCACCGCGCTGATCCGCGAGACAACGGGCCCTGAAATAGAAATCCTCATCGATGCCCACGGCCGCTTCGACGTCCCAACCGCGATCCGGCTCTGCCGCACGCTGGAGGAAGCAGGTGAGATCGACTGGTTCGAGGAGCCTGTGCCGTCCGAGAGTCTCAATGCGCTCAAGCAAGTGCGCGACAAGGTCAGCGCCGCGATCTCCTGGGGCGAGCGTGGCCATACGAAATGGGATTTCACACCCGTTCTCGAGAACAAGCTAGCCGACTACATCATGCCCGACGTGACCTGGACCGGCGGCATCACCGAGCTCAAGAAGATCTCGGCCCTATGCGAGGCGTATTACATTCCGGTGTCTCCACACGATGCTGCCGGTCCGATCAACGTTGTCGCCGGAGCGCAGGTGATGATGACGGTGCCGAACTTTTACAAGCTTGAGACATCGGAGTGGAACCTCCACAAATACGATGTGCTCATCGACAAACCGCTCGACAATTCGAATGGCAGCCTCAAGCTGAACCGTGCACCGGGTCTCGGCATCGCGATAAACCGCGACTACCTGGAAGACAACCGAATCGAGTGACGCACCATGAAGATCGTTGACCTCCGTTGCGCCGTCATCGGCAAGCACCCAATCGTCCGCATTGTGACGGACGAGAACATTCACGGCCTGGGCGAGGTGGAATTCACCAAACCCTACCTCAAGCCTTTCGTATTGCACTTCCGGGATGCGCTGATCGGTGAAGATCCGACGGATGTGGAGCGCTGCATGCTGAAGATCCGCCAGCGCGGCAGCTTCAAGCCCTATGGCGCGGCGGTCAGCGCCATCGAACATGCGCTATGGGATATCGCCGGCAAGGCCGCGAACGTCCCAGTATACAAGCTGCTCGGCGGCAAAGTCCGCGACCAGGTGCGCTGCTATAACGGCAACAAGCGCCGCAAGCGTTCAGGAGACAGGCCGGAGGACTACGCTGCCGACGTCAAATGGATGATGGAGCAGCCCGAGGGCTTCTTCATGGTGAAGCAGGGGATCACCTTCCATTCCAACATGAAGGACTCAGTCCCTGGCTTCCACTACGGCCCCGTCCAGAAGAAGGCTGGCTATCACGGCGCCATGGATCAAGGCCAGATCAGCGAGCGTGGCATGGCGCATGCGATCGACTGTGTGACCGCCATGAAAGAGGTGCTGGGCGATAAAGTCAGTCTCGCGCTCGATTGTGGTCCCGGCTGGTTTCTCCCCGACGCCATCCGCTTCGCCCGGGCCGTCGAGAAGTACAACCTCATGTGGCTAGAAGACATGCTGACCGGCGACTACGTGCCGTGGATCAATCCGCAGGCCTATCGCGAACTTACAACGTCGACCTCGACCCCGATCCACACCGGCGAACAGATCTATCTGCGCCATAATTTCAAGGAACTGATCGAAACTCAGGCGGTGCGTATCATCGGCCCCGACCCGGCGGATATAGGCGGTATGGCCGAGCTCAAATGGGTCGCCGAGCACGCCTATATGCACTCGATCATGATGGCCCCGCACGGCACGGCCAATGGGCTTCTGGGGCTGGGTGCGCTGATCAATGTCTGCGCTACCTTGCCAGCAAATTTCATTGCGTTCGAATACCCAACCGCCTCCGAAACGTGGTGGGAGGACATTGTCATCGGCCTGCCCAAGCAGATCGTGAAGAACTCGATGATCGATCTGCTGCCTGCAGTGGGGCTTGGCCTCGACATCGATCCTGAGGGCGCGCGCAAGTATCTTTTGGAAGAGGATGAGAGATTTTTCGACCGCGTTTAGAGCCCCGACCCCAGATTGCAATCAGACGGTCATCAATACTTGAATGTTCCTGGATCGAATTGATTGCGTCGCTGACAGGTACTGACACAAACTCTAGTGCATCGGACGAGCAAATGGAGCGACTTGCGAAGTGTTATCCGCCTGCGTTGCTTAGCAACTTCGGCGCGACAACCTCCGCTCGATGTGTGGCTTGCCAAGCCGAAGCTGCGGAGCAGCGAAGGCTGGTGGGCGATACTGGACTCGAACCAGTGACCCCTGCGATGTGAACACAGTGCTCTACCAACTGAGCTAATCGCCCGAAAGGGATGGCAGCCTATAGGCGGCCCGGCGCCTCCAAGTCAATAACGCGCATCCGGCGCGCCGGCGAAGGCATCGACCGGCGAAACACCTTCAAATTCTGCCTCGCCCAGGATGCACGCCAGCACGGCCTCCTGAGCGTCGGGCACGGGCGCATAGGCATTGATGCAAACCGGAATGCGCGGCGCATCCTGCAGGTAATAAGGGTGGCCGAAAGAGATCAGCAGGGTTGGAATCTCATGCCAGTAGCGCGTCATCAGGTTGCGCAAACCCTCTTGCTCCGTCCGCCAGTTGAGAAAGATACGCGACTTGCCGAGTGAGCTTTCGTCACACATCACGTAAAGCACCAGATCGGTATTGGCGGGCGTCGGCGGATTTTCCGGATCAAAATCCGAAACCACAAAGCCGCGCTTTGACAATCCCTCACGCAAGATCGTGGCCTGTTTCGGTGGCAGTCCCGGAATGAAGCCATACGCGCCCTTGCCGATCCAGGTGATGCGGCGGTGGCGCTCGGGGTTGATGGGCAGGACATTGCCGTGATTCTTCACGGCCGTCACCGAACGCTCGGCAACTTTGCGGGCAATACTCAGATGGTCTCTTGCCCGCACAATGGCTTTCACCTTCTCCAGCGGCAGGATGCGCTCATCGAGAGACTTGCGGTGAAGCCCAAGCGTCGCCTTCATGCCGAGAATGCGCGTCACCGCATCTTCAAGCCGCTGCTCCGACAGCGCGCCGCTGCGCAATCCGTTTTCCATGTGGCGGATATCTGCCTCCTCATTCACACAGAAGAGAAAGACATCGCAGCCATTCTCGATCACCTGCGGCACATGTTCGGCGCGCCCGCTGAAACTGCCTAAGCCCGCCATGGGTGTGGCATCCGAGAGGATCACGCCGTTGAAACCCAGTTCACCGCGCAGAAGATCGAAATTGAGATGCTTGGAAAGCGAGGCAGGGCGATATCGTTCAAGCCCCTCCACAATGCCCTTGCTTGCCAGATATTCCGGCAAGGCGATGTGCGCCGACATAACCGCCATCAGCCCATCGTCGATGAGCGCCTTATAGAGTGCACCGAAACTGGCGCGCCACTCTGCCGGGCTCTGCGGATTGATGGTCGTCACCAGATGCTGGTCACGCCAATCCAGCCCTTCGCCGGGCCAGTGTTTCGTGGTCGCTGCAATACCCGCGGCCTGCATCTCCTTCATGTGCACCTTGGCTTGCGCCAAAACAGTGTCCGCGTTCGAGCCATAGGAGCGCGTGCCGACAATGGCAGAGCCCGTGTCGATGTTGAGATCAACGCAGGGCGTGAAGGTCCAGTTGAAGCCAAGCGCTCTCGCCTCCCGCGCCAGCGCAGCGCAGGCGTGGCGTGACAATTCCAGATCATTGGCGGCAGCCATGCCCAAATTGTTCGTGAACCCTGTGAAGCAGGAAGAATGATGCCCACCACCTTCAAGATCCGCCGTGATGAAAGGCGGGATTTCGCACTCCGCCATGAAGGCCCGCGTTGCGCGCCACGCAGATTCAAGGTCTGGACCCATGAAGCGGTGCAGCCCGCCAGGCTGCAGCTTGGCGAAGGACCTGGACTTCTCCTCGTCGTCGCCATGATTGATGTGAACGAAAAGCTGCCGGATCTTTTGCGCCGTGCTCAAGGCATCGCGTGTCTTTCGCACCCAGGCCACATCTTCAACAGAAAGTGAAAATGGCGGTTTGACAAGTGACGCTTCAACAGACATGGCTCTCATCCTTCAACCGGAATCCCTTTGGCTCCGTACTGCCTCCATGTCAAAGCTTCTCACTGCAATCGGCCTCACCCTTCTTGTCGGCGGCATTGCCTATCATTTCGCGGCGCTTGCCATTTTCAATGCGTTGGTGCCGAAAGACACCGGAAGCCGTCTTGCCGCATCGAACATTGTCTATGGACCTGATCCCCGCCAACGCCTCGACATCTATGTGCCGGAAGGGCAGGGGCCTTTTCCCGTGATCGTGTTCACCTATGGCGGCTCATGGGATTCCGGCAGCAAGAACGATTATGGCTTTGTGGGTCACGCCCTTGCATCGCGCGGTTATGTTGCCGCCATTGTGGACTATCGGTTGGTGCCGTCAATTCGCTATCCAGTCTTCGTCGATGATGTCGCCGCTGCGATCGATTGGATGAACGCCAACGCTGCGGAGTTCGGCGGCGATGCCAATCGCCTCTTTGCCATGGGCCACTCCGCCGGTGCCTACAATGTCGTGCAGGCCATCTTGCGCAACAACCTTGAAGCAAAAGTGAAGGCCATGGTCACACTGGCGGGCCCGTTTGATTTCCTGCCGCTCGATTCACCGAAATCCATCGCGGCGTTTTCTAGCGTAACTGAATTGAATGAAACACAACCCATCAACGGCAATCTCGCTGCAGCGCCCCCGATCCTGCTGCTGCATGGCTCAGCCGATCAGACGGTTCGCATCCGCAATTCGCAAAGCCTCTATGCGGCATGGCAGAAGGCGGGCCGCCCTGCGGAGCTTAAGATTTATGATGGCGTGACCCACGTCGGCATCATGCTGGCGCTCTCAACCCTGCGCCGTAAAACTACGCCAGTACTAGATGACGCAATCGCCTTCTTTCAGAAATATGACTGAAGGATTGGCCACGCCTCGTCGAAATGATCGATGATATGGGTGGGATTGAAAGCTCGCACATGCTGCGCTGTGTAGCCAAAGCTTACGGCAATCACCGGCACCTTGGCATTCTGGCCCGTGCGGATATCGGTTTCACTGTCGCCAATCAAAATGGAAGCGCCCGGCCTGTCCAGACGCATGAGGGTCTCAAGATATGGCCGGGGATCGGGTTTTGAGATGCCGATGGTGTCGGGCCCGACGACAGCTCCAAAAAAGGACTTCATATTGAGTGCGGTCAGCAGTTGGTTCGATAGGCTTTCCAGCTTGTTGGTGCATACGCCAAGCGCCAGCCCGTTGTCCTGGCATTGCTTGAGCAGATTGACGACCCCCGGATAGGGCTTGCTGTTCGCCGCAATATTCGCGGCATAATAGATGACGAACTCCTGATAGAGCGTCTCGACGGCGCGCGGATCAACAGGATCACCGGTCGCCTCGCAACCGCGCGCGATGAGAGCCCGCGCTCCATGGCCCACAAAGGCTCTCACCTGCTCCATGCTGATGGGCCGGCGTTTGAGTGCCGCAAGCACATGGTTGGTCGCGGCATGCAGGTCCGGCGCCGTGTCAACCAGCGTTCCGTCCAGATCGAAGATAACTGCGCTCAGGGCCATGCAATTCCTGCAATGTGGATGGTTTGTGCCACCACTTCACCCGTGCTAAAGCGCCGCCACATTCCCCTCGGAGATCATCATGGACATTCGCAAAAGCCAGGCCCTGCGCGACATATTGAAAGACAAGTCGCTGCTCAAGGACAAATGTTTAGTGGGCGGCCAGTGGGTTGGCGGCACCGCCACCATTGACGTCACCAACCCCGTCGACGAGCGCGTGATCGGCTCCGTGCCGAAGCTCGGCGCCAAGGAGACCCGCAAGGCCATTGAGGCCGCACAGGAGGCCCAGAAGCTTTGGGCCAAAAAGACCGCCAAGGAACGCTCCGCCATCATGAAGAAGTGGTTCACCCTGATGATGGAGAACCAGGAGGACCTTGCACAGATCCTCACGGCTGAGCAGGGCAAACCGCTCGCCGAATCCCGTGGCGAGATTGCCTATGGCGCAAGCTTCATTGAATGGTTCGCAGAAGAAGCCCGCCGCATCTATGGCGAGACCGTTCCGGTGCCGTTCCCGAACGGCCGCGCCATTGTCATCAGGCAGCCGGTGGGTGTTGTCTGCGCCATCACGCCCTGGAACTTCCCCAACGCCATGATCACCCGAAAGGCCGGTGCCGCACTCGCCGCAGGTTGCGCCATGGTGGTGAAGCCTGCTGCCGAAACGCCTCTATCGGCCCTGGCAATGGCTGATCTTGGCGAGCGCGCCGGCATCCCGGCAGGCGTCTTTTCGGTTGTTACGGGTTCGGCCAAGGAAATCGGAGCCGAAATGACTTCGAACCCGATTGTGCGGGGCCTCACCTTCACGGGCTCGACAGAAATCGGCCGCCTGTTGATGGTGCAATGCGCCCCAACCATCAAGAAGATGGGTCTTGAGCTTGGTGGCAATGCACCCTTCATCGTCTTTGATGATGCAGATCTCGATGCGGCGGTGGCGGGCGCCATGGCTTCCAAATATCGCAACAACGGCCAGACCTGTGTCTGCGCCAACCGCATCTATGTGCAGGAGGGCGTTTATGATGCTTTCGCCGAGAAACTGGCTGTGGCCGTGAAGAAGTTGAAAGTCGGCAACGGCGTCGAGGAGGGCGTAACCACCGGTCCGCTGATCAATCCGGCGGCGGTCAAGAAAGTGGAAGAGCACATCGCCGATGCCATCGCCAAGGGCGGCAAGGTAACACTTGGCGGCAAGCCTATGGGCGGTAATTTCTTCGAACCCACCATCATCACCGGTGTCACCTCCGCCATGATGGTTGCCCGCGAGGAAACCTTTGGCCCCGTAGCCCCGCTCTTCAAGTTCAAGACCGAGGAAGAAGTGATCGAACTCGCCAATGCCACCGAATTTGGCCTTGCCTGTTATTTCTACAGCCGCGACATCGGCCGTGTCTGGCGCGTCGGCGAAGGCTTGGAATATGGCATGGTCGGCATCAATGAAGGCATCATCTCGACGGCAGAAGCACCCTTCGGCGGCGTGAAGGAGTCGGGCCTCGGCCGTGAAGGCTCCCAGCATGGCCTCGAGGAATATCTCGAGATCAAATACATGCTCATGGGAGGATTGAACAAGTGAGTGCCAAGAAGGCGGCAACCGCCGACGAACAAAAAGAAGCCGCAGGCTATGCGGCATTGAAATTCATTAAGTCAGGTATGAAGGTGGGGCTGGGCACCGGTTCCACCGCCAACTACTTCATCCGCGCCTTAGCGGAAAAAGTGCGCGGCGGGCTCGATGTGAAATGCGTGGCTACATCCAAGGCCTCCGGCGATTTGGCCAAGAGCCTAGGACTGGAGCTCGTCACGCTTGAGGAGGCGCCTTTCCTTGAAGTCACCGTCGACGGCGCCGACGAAATCGATGGCGATTTCCGCCTGATCAAGGGCGGCGGTGGGGCGCTGCTCCTGGAAAAGATCGTCGCAACTTCCTCCCGCCACATGGTGGTGATTGCCGATGAGTCAAAGCGCGTGGCAAAGCTCGGCAAGTTTCCGCTTCCCGTCGAGGTAGTACCGTTTGGCGTCAAGGCCACCGGCTGGAAACTGGAGCGCGCCTTCAAGATGGTGGGCATGGAGCCCAAAATGACCCTTCGCGTGAAAGAAGGAAAACCCTTCCGCACAGACGCCGGCAATGTCATCATCGATTGTGCCTGCGGCGAGATCAAGGAGCCTGATCGCCTGGAAGTCATTCTCAACAATATTCCAGGCGTGGTGAACAACGGCCTCTTCAACGGCATTGCCGGCATCGCGCTGATCGGCAAGGCTGACGGCACGGTGGAGGAAATCGTCCGCAAGTGAAGGGCCTCGATTACGATCTCTTCATCATTGGCGCAGGCTCGGGCGGCGTGCGCGCCGCAAGGGTTGCGGGCAAGCTCAGTGCAAAGGTCGCAATCGCCGAAGAATATCGCGTCGGCGGCACCTGCGTCATCCGTGGCTGCACGCCGAAGAAGCTTCTCGTCTATGCCTCGCGCTTTGCCGAGGAATTTGAAGATGCCGTGGGCTTCGGCTGGACCAGTGAAAAGGTTTCCTTCGATTGGGCAACGCTCATCGAAAACAAGGACAAGGAGATCGACCGCCTCAACAAGGCCTATATCAAGGGCCTCGACAATGCCGGCGCCGAACTCATCCTGGAGCGGGCCACCATTGTCGATCCCAACACGGTGCAATTGGCCAATGGCCGCAAGGTCACAGCGAAATATATTCTGGTCGCCACCGGCGCCACGCCCTTCGTGCCTCAGCATTTGCCGGGCCGGGAACTTGCCATCACCTCCAACGAAGCCTTCCACCTGGAGCGCTTGCCGCGCCGCATGGTGATTGTCGGCGGTGGTTACATCGCCATAGAATTCGCTGGCATCTTCAATAGTCTCGGTTGCGAAACGGTTCTCATCTATCGCGGCGAGCAGATATTGCGAGGCTTCGATGATGATCTCCGCAATCATCTCGCAGCCGAAATGGAAAAGAAGGGCGTTGAAATCCGCACGAAGGCCGATGTGGTCCGTCTCGATCGTTCAGGCGATGGCGTGCGGGTAACACTGGCGGATGGCACGGCCTTCGGGGCAGGGCAGGTGATGTTCGCCACGGGCCGCATTCCCAATGGCATGGAGATCGGGCTGGAAAACGTCGGCATCACCCACACGCCCCATGGCGCCGTTCCGGTCAATGAATATTCGCAGACGGAAGTGCCGTCGATCTACGCAGTTGGCGATGTCACCAATCGCGTGAACTTGACGCCCGTTGCCATCCGCGAGGGCCAGGCCTTTGCTGACACGGTATTTGGCGGCAAGCCCACCATGGTGAATCACGGCCTTATTCCCACCGCCGTTTTCTCCCAGCCGGAACTTGGCACCGTCGGCCTGACGGAGGAGAAAGCCCGCGCCATTCACAAATCCGTCGACATCTACAAAACCACCTTCCGCCCCATGAAGCACACGCTCTCAGGCCGCGATGAGCGCATGCTGATGAAGCTTGTGGTCGATGGCGAGACAGACAAAGTGCTCGGCTGCCACATTGCAGGTGAGGGCGCGGGCGAAATGGCGCAGCTACTCGGCATCGCGCTCACCTGTGGCGCCACCAAGGCGCAGTTCGATGCCACCCTCGCCATCCACCCTACGGCGTCGGAGGAGATCGTCACCATGCGCAAGAAGTGGCCGGGTTGAACCTATGCCTTCTTTTTCTTCTTCGCGGCCTTGGCCTTCTTGTTGGCATTGGACTTTGTTTTTGGTTTTTTATCGAGCTTTCCGAATGCGCCTGGAAGCGCTTTGATCCTTGTCCTGAACCAACGGATACTTTTCACCGTTGGTTTGCGCGGTGCCACTGCTTCCGGCCCGCCGGCCACGGGTCCATGATCATGAACTGATGGCCCGCTCCATGCGCCGGAAAGATCGGCGACGGCATTGTTGGCCTGTTC
>JBIOWL010000180.1:0-7922 GCA_044868645.1 Aestuariivirga sp. | reverse complement strand
AAGAACATGGCGCGGACCCGGATAGCCATTGAGTTCGGCGGAGAGGGCATAACCCAGCCCCTTGCCTTCTTTCAGGCCCTTGAGTTCATCGGCGGAGAGCGACTTGATTTCGCGGGTCTCTAACCCCGCATAAGTTGGCGCCTGGTGCTTTTGATAGAAAGCAAATGCACCGGCCCCAGCCGAAAAAGAAATGCCTGCGATGAGGATGTATCGTGCAATGGAGTTCATTTGCGCTTCCTTTCCGGTGCCGGAATTGTAAACGGCGGCGGCGGCATCAAGAGATTGTGCCGGCCCACTTTCGTTATGTCCCTTTCGCCGCACAGCGCCAGCGTGGTGTCGAGCTCGCTACGGATAATTTCAAGCGCACGCGTCACACCTGCCTCGCCCGCTGCTCCCAATCCGTAAACAAAGGCGCGGCCGATGAAGGTGCCTTTTGCGCCGAGCGCCATGGCTTTCAGCACATCCATGCCGGTGCGGATGCCGCTGTCGAAATAAACGTCCGTGCTTCCTCCCAACGCATCGACGATAGGCCCCAGCATGTCGATTGTTGCGGGCGCGCCATCAAGCTGGCGGCCGCCATGGTTCGAGACGATTATGCCGTCGCTTCCGAGCTTTGCGGCGATCTTTGCATCCTCTACATCATTTATGCCCTTGAGCAGAAGCTTGCCGCCCCATTCCTTGCGGATGAATTCTACTGACGACCAATCCAGCGTCTGGTCAAACTGGTGATTGGCCCAGTGCGATAAGTCGGCAAGATTGCCGACGTCCTTCGCGTGTCCCATGATGTTGCCGAACTGGCGGTTCTTTGTGCCGAGCATGCCCATGCACCAGCGCGGCTTCGTCATCATGTTGATGAGGTTGGGGATGGTGATACGCGGCGGAGTCGACAAACCGTTGCGGATGTCCTTGTGGCGCTGTCCGAGAATCTGCAGGTCGAGCGTCAGCACCAGCGCTGAGCACTTCGCATCCTTGGCGCGCTGTACGAGGTTCTTCACAAAGCCGCGGTCATTCATGACGTAAAGCTGGAACCAGAATGGCTTCTCCACATGCTTCGCCACTTCCTCGAGCGAGCACACGCTCATGGTCGAAAGCGTGAAAGGCACGCCGAATTTCTGCGCCGCACGGCAAGCGAGGATTTCGCCATCGGCGTGCTGCATGCCAGTTGAACCCACCGGCGCCAGCGCCACGGGCATCGTCACCTCTTCGCCCAGCATCTTGGTCTTGAGGTTCCGGCCTGAAATGTTCCGCGCAACCCGCTGCCTGAGCTTGTATTTTGCAAAGGCTTCCGTGTTGTCGTTGAAAGTCGAGGCCGTATAGGAACCCGTCTCGCAATAGTCATAGAACATGCGCGGCACGCGGCGCTTGTAGAGGTCGTGAAGATCGGAAATGCAGGCGGATTGGGCGGGGGTGATATTCATGGACGGCCTCGATACAAGGCGCCACGCCGCGCTGCAAGCCGTCTTGTTGCCGCTTCCCGCATGCAGGATCAGGCCTTTTCGCCCGCCCCAAAGACCCGCCGGGCCGCAAGGCTCATAAGCGCAAGCCCCAGAAAAGCGACGGCGCACACTGCCGCATAGGCACCCGAGAATGCCTCGCGCGCAGCCGCAAGCCAGGCGGGAGCCGCAGCGCCTGCCAGTTCAATAGCATCGCCGATGGCAAGCCTTGCCTCTGACGGTGCCGCCGTCTCCGCCATCTGCGTACGGTAGAGAAAGGTCGCAAGGCTCCCCAACAGCGCCACGCCAAGCGCGCCACCGAACTCGGCGCTGGTTTCAGAAATGGCCGAAGCTGAGCCCGCCCGCTCCGGCGGGGCGGAACTGACGATGAGATTGGTCGTGGTAAGAACCACCGGCACAAAACCAACCGCCATGACAACGCTGGAACCCAATATGCCAAAGAGGCTTCCAGCATGGGCCGCCAAGGCCATGAGGAGTGAACCAATTGCAAAGATGCCAAGCCCCCAGATCACACTGCGCTCCGCGCCAATCCGTTCGGTCACGAGGTATGACTTGAGCGACATCACGCAAAAGGCGAGCGACGGCAGCACCGACCACAGGCCCGCTTCGAGAGGCGTCAATGCCAGCACCTGTTGGAGGTACTGGTTCTGCAGCATGAAAATCGCGAAGATGAAGAAGATGCCGCCGAGATTGGCCATCAGCGCCACGTTGAAGCGAGCCGAGCGGAACAAGGCGAAGTCTACCAGCGGATGGTCGATACGCTGTTGTCGCCTATGGAACAGGAAACCGGCAACAAGAGCAAGCGCGAAAGCCGGCAACACGTC
This sequence comes from Aestuariivirga sp., assembly GCA_044868645.1. GTDB lineage: Bacteria > Pseudomonadota > Alphaproteobacteria > Rhizobiales > Aestuariivirgaceae > Aestuariivirga. The sequence goes on along the minus strand of JBIOWL010000180.1, from coordinate 5,644 downwards.
CGTGCGCCATCCATAGGCGGCGATGATCTTCATGCCATAGACCACGGGCAGAACCGTGGCGAGCGACAGGAAGACGCTTATGAGGTCGATGGAGCCAGCCCCGCCGCCGCGGAATTCCGGCAGCACACGAGGGCCTATGATGATGAGCGCCGCCATGATCGGGACATTGACGAGGAAGACCGACCCCCAGTGAAACCAATGAAGGAGTACGCCACCTAGAACGGGGCCAACCGTGCCGCCGAAGGCAAAGGCCGTGCCCCATATACCGATGGCGCGCGCCCGCTCACCCTCGTCCTCGAACATGTTGAAGATCAGCGACAGGGTGGAAGGCGCTATGGTGGCGCCGGCAATACCCAGTAGAGCGCGAGCGAGAATAAGCGTTTGCGCATCCGGCGCGAAAGCGCAGAACACGGAAGCCGCACCAAATGCGCCTGCGCCCCACAAGAGCATTTTGCGCCGGCCCTTGAGGTCGCCCAGTGTTCCCATGGTGACAAGGAAGCCCGCCACCATGAAGCCGTAGATATCGTTGATCCAGAGAAGCTCTGTGGGCGACGGCTGCAGGTCCCGCACGATCGATGGAATAGCAAGGAAAAGAACCGATAGATCCATTGAATAGAGCAGACACGCAATGGACAGCACGATAAGGCCGATCCACTCGCGCCGCGTGGCGCGCTTCGGGTGATCTGCCGTTGCAGGACTCGCCAGTTCCATCTTCCGTTCCTTTCCAGCCCGGGGAAATTGAATTGCTTTCCCTGGAGCAAATTCCGCCAAGACGGAATCGTCTTGGCGACAAGAACCGAAGGTCCGCGCAGCGAATTTGCTCCAAGGTATTAGCTTTGCGCGAATTCCATTCGGCCACGTGGTTCCACGTGGCCGGAACGCGCGCCAAGTGTCAAATGCGTTCTTATGACAGCAGATAGACGGAAATTGACAGCAGGCAGGCGGAACCAAGCAAGGTTCATGACGCCAAGTAAGGCTTCAGAACTTCCCGATCATGTTCAGGAACACGCCCTGATCATTGTAGGTGAGGTCGGCGAGGTTGTCGGAGAACTTGCCGAAATTGTACCCGACGCCCACCTTGAAGCTCTCGCTGATGTGCCGGTAGAGCGCGGCGACAAGACCGAAATCCGTCTGGTCCGTGGTAGGCGACCACAGAGCCCGGCCCTCGACGATCGCATCCCAATCATGCAGCACATGCCAGTCGGCCCGAAGGATGGCGAGATGGGCCTCCACCTCCTCCCAATCGGCGCCCGCCACTTTGTCCTTGGTCTCGCCGATGCGGAAACCATACTTCGCGCCGACAGAAAGCTGCGGCACCAGATCATAGACCGCATCCGCTGAGAGAATATGCGAGCGCTGCGCCGGGCTCGATGTCGTGCCGTCAACACCCACCTGCCCGTTGCCCGGATTGTCATAGAGGAAAGTGTATTTGAAGAGCGCGTTCAGCCTGTCGCTGGCAACAGGCCGGTAGGCGAAACCGAAAGAGCCCTCCGCATATTTGCTCTCGCGGGTTGAATCCGTTGCATCGCTCCACACCACATCGAGGCTGGCATTGGCGCGCCAGTCTTCGGCAACTTTAACGCCCAAGCTTGCCTGCACAAGGTAGGCCTGCATGTCACGGGCATCGTCCTCGCTGTCATCATCGCGCCATTCACCCTTGAGGCGGCCATCCCAGCCATCTTCATCCTTGTAGGTGAGGCCGAGCGACAATGCCGTACGGTCAAAATCCGGATTCTCAAGGCCCGTGCCAGGATCAACCGTGTCATCAAACACCTGGCCCACTTCCGCCGCTCCCGTGATGGTCCAGGCTTCGCTCGGCGTATAGGTGACGCCATAAGCCTGTGTCAGCGAGCGGCGCTCACCGAACATGTCATAGGAGTCTTCGCCATAGGTGCTCCACTGCTCATTGATGCGGCTCCGCGCGCCGGCAACGATCGAACCCGCATCATCGCCGACAAGCGTGAAGGGCCAGCTATCGGCAATGTCACGCAATGGATCAAGCTGATAGCCGATGTAGTAGCGGTCATCGGCACTGGGGTCATAGTTGATCCGCGCTTTTGCGCCGATGCCCTGGTCGCCGTCGGAGACTTCGCCTTCGGCTGACACATTCTCGGTGAGCCTCACCTTGCCGCCCACGCCATAGCGGTCATTTTCATACATGGTGCCGCTGCGGTTGACCGTGGCTTGGCCCAGGACATAGGCCTGCGTATCTTCATTCCACTTATAGACAATGCGCGCGCCGGTATCCGTGCGTTCGCCCTCCTGCGTGGTGGCGGTCGCGGTCGTTCCCTTGTCGCGGATGGTGTGGTCCACATAGGGCTCGAGCACCACATGCTCGCCCGCCTCGATGGCGATCTTCGCCTTGCCATTCTGGTCATGGGTGCCGTTGCCTTGGGTTTCATCCGAGAAGCTGGCGCCGATGCTCACCTTCTCCGACACTTCCACATTGGCTTCAGTACCCCACAGTGTGCGCTTGGTGTCCGCATTGACATCGAGCGAAGAGAATCCCTTCTGATAATGCTCATAGCGCGCCCCGATGGAGCCGGTGATCGTGCCATCCGAAACATCAGAAAGATCAACCCGGCCTTCGATACGGAAAGCATCGGCCTTCTTGTTGGGAATGCCGGCCGATGGTTTATCCTGATTGGTAAGCCCGCCGTCAGGCGAATAGGTCGTCGAGAAACCGGGGCCTTCCGAGCGCGCCACTTCGCCTTCGATATAGGTGCCTTCCGAATGACGCACATGGATATCGGCGCCATACATCTTCTGCTCGGCGGTCTCGGTGTTCTCCTTCATGGCAGTCACGCCGACGCGCACGTGGCTGCCGAGCCACTGCTGGGCGCGGCCCGCCACCACATAGCCGTCCACATCCTCACCGGCGGGCGTATATTCATAGCTCACCACCAGATAGTTCTCGGTGCCTGCAGAACTCGAGGATGGCAGCGGCATTCTCAAGATGATGACGCCCTGCACATAGTCGAAATCATAGTCCGTGCCATAGGCGAGCGTGCGCCGCTCCAGAACCCAGCCCGTGGTGGCATTTCTCACCTCGATGGCCACCGTGTCGGAACCCTGCGTCACATCCTGGTGCCTCAGGAAATAAGCAGAGCCCCCAGTGCCCCGGAAGGATTGCCGGTTCGGCAAAGTGCCGGGGAGTGCCGCATGCGCATCCAGCGCCGTGGCATGGCCACCACCAGGCGTAGCACTGCCGCCGCGATAGACGCCCTGTGCGCCATAAAGCGCCCGCTCGCTCCGCAGGAACTTCGAACCCGTGATGCTGGATTTGAAATTGCCCCACATCACATGGGAGGGCCCCTGCTGCAGCTTCACATAGAACTTGCCCTGGGTGGGCGCATCTTCGGTGAATGTCGAGTCATCACCATAGACTGGGTAGTAGTCATCAGGATCGATGCGCTTGAGGAATTCCCGTGGATCCTTTTCATCAAGCCCCTTGAAGATGTTCTTGAGCTTCTGCTCGCTGGTGTCCGCCGCCGCCGTCAGGATCCAGCGGCCCTTGATTTTGCCCTTGAGATAAAAAGCAAGGCGGCCGCGCGTATAGGCGTCATCGCCGAAGTCATCCTCGCCCGCCTCCTCGATATGATCGCCCCAGCGGTAGCCCGCGGTGAAATCAGCAAGGCCCACATAGAACCATTCATTTTCGGGGATGGTAACGCTGCGCGAGAAATCCAGCCCCTCTCCATCCTTCTCGACAGTGATCTCCACCTTATGCGTGCCCGCCGGATAGACGCGCTGCACCACGAATGCGCCATCGGGATCGACCGGCACTCGCTCGCCCGCCACATAGACCACATGGCCTTCCGGCACATTTTTGCCATGGACCGTGACCGCCCCACCCGAAATGTCGATGTTGCGGAAGGCTGTGCGATCCTCGCTATAGCCCGGCGCCGTTGCCTCCTCGCCCTTGTCATGGGTTGCATATTCCTTGGCAACGCGGTTCAAAGGCAGCGGCTGGGTTTCATCATATTTGCCCTCGCTGTCATAGACGCGCAGCACATAGAGAAGCTCAGTCGGTGAATCTTCCGGCAGCGTCCAGAGAGCCGTTCCATCGGGTGCGACGGGAATGCGCTGATAGATATTGGAAGCGCTGAACTGCCGATGCTCATAGATGAGCACCTCGCCACGATCGAGCCATGCGCCGTAGTTGGAGCTGACAAGGAACTTGATCTCCTCTCCGCCCCGGAAGGAGGCGCGCGGCGGCACCGTCGACACATTGAGCATGGGTGTGACGCCAAGCCCGTCGAACTTCACCTGGATATCGAGAGCACCATGCTCGGCACCGGGCGCAGGCGGCGGCAGCACGCTGCCATCGACGCGTTGCCCGTCAACGGAAATGACAAAGGGAATCTCGCCCTCGGCCTGTGCAAGCGGAGAAGCGGCAAGCACGGCAGCAAGCAGCGCCCCAGTACCGATTGTGGCGCAAATACCGCGCCGCGCTGCCATCAGCGCCTTCTTCAGGAAGTATCTGCCCGCTCTTCCCTGCATCATTCCTGCCCGCATTCAACGCGTGTTGTTATTTTGAGAGGCATCTCGCCGCCACTTTCCGCCCAGCGGGCCTGGATCAGTTCCTCAACATGGGCGAGGCGCTGTTCTGCGATGGGTGCGAATGAGGTGCAGCGATAGGAGAGCGTGAGGCTGCTCTGGGCTTGCTGCATGAGTGCAACGAGCCGGTCGATGCCGCCCGCCCATTTGCTCTTCAGCTTGATGCTGTTCTTCTCGAAGGCATCGCGGTTGAGCGTCAGTGCCAGCCCCCGTGCCTTGTGGACGCCGAAATTGAGCTTCGTCACCTTGCCGCGCGTGAGGCGCACATCGCGCGGATTCTCCGTTGTCACGCGATAGCCTTCCGGCAGGCTGCGCGTGTCGAGCTTCATCAGGAAAGTGGAGCCGATCTCCGCATTCGGAATATCGGCGCAGGAGAGATGGAAGCGGCCGGTCTTGTCGGTGGTGACGAGAATGCCTTTGACCGTGGCGATGCGCACGCCGGCAAGCGCCGTCTCGCCATCATCGGCAGTGCCATTGCCGTTCAGGTCATCGAACACCCTGCCGATGATGTCGCCGCAATCGAAAACATGATCTTCCTTGATGGCGACTGTCGCGCTGGCCGAGGCGAGCAATGCCCCCGTGGCATTGAGATAGAGCCGCGCCCGGTTGATGACATTGCCGGTCGACAGGCTCGTGGACGCGCGGAGCGTCAGCGTGGTGTTGATTGTGCCGGCAACCGGCGCGATGCCGGCAAAGCTCAGTGTCTGGCCTGAAATGGCGGGCGTAGCAACCGCACCATTGATTGTCGCCGTTCCTGCCACATAGCTGAAGCCCGGAGGCATGCGATCGGCAATGTCGAAAGGCCCGCTGCCGAGGCTTGACGCGGTGATAGTGTAGGCAACCATATCGCCGCGGCGAATTTCACTGCGCGCCGCCGCCATGGAGAGTGCCATCGGTGCTGCAAGAACAGGTGTCACCGTCGGATCATTGCCGGTGATGCTGCTGTCGTCGGAAAGGTCGGAGACAATGGTACCGCTTCCGCTCGCGCCCTGGACGGTGGCCTGATTTGTGACCTGCGCTGCCGAAAAATCAGCCGCCGTCACAAGATGGCTCGCCGTGAAGGTTGTTGAGTCGCTGGCGCCCG
>JBIOWL010000179.1:0-16318 GCA_044868645.1 Aestuariivirga sp. | reverse complement strand
TGCCGCTGTCGCGGATGGCGATCGCCAGATCCTTATCGCCTTGCCTGCTTGCCACGATTTCAACGCCGCCCTTTTCGGTGAATTTGATGGCATTGCCGACGAGATTGAACAGGATTTGCCTGAGCTTTTGCTGGTCGATGTCGAGCATCGCCGGCATTCCGGGCTGGACCAGCGCGGAAAGATCAATGCCCTTGGCATGGGCGCGGGGCGCCATGAGTTCTGTGATGCTTTCGATGAAGGGATGAAGCTCGAAGGGCCCGCTGCGGCTGGCGGCAAGCGCCTCGCCCTTCGCCGTGTCGAGAATTTCGTCGAGGAAGGAAAGAAGGCTGCGTGCCGAGCCGTGGGCGATGCCGGCATAGTTCTTCTGTTCGGCGGAAAGCTCTGTTTCCAGCATGAGTCCCAGCATGCCGATAACGCCATTGAGCGGCGTCCTGATCTCGTGGCTCATGGTGGCGAGAAGCTTTGACTTCTGCTGCGCCTGCGCTTCCGCCTCCCGGCGTCTGCGCTCGGCGAGGCGCCGTTCTTCTGCGAGCTTCACGACCTTGACGATGTGCATCTTGCGCCACAGGGCAAAGACCATGCCGCCGGCAATAAGCGTGCTGCCGATCAACACTGTCGCGGCAGCGCCATAATGTCTCGATTCCGCAAGCCATATGGCAAAGGGGGTAGCGGCCATCATGATGGCAACTTCCGCCAGCATGATGGAAATCCACAGCTTGAAGGCAGAAGCATCTTGAGCTCCCGTTCCGCTGCGCGGACCCGGGGCTTTCTGGCCCGCCTTCGCTGCTCCGTGATTGTCCATTGACGCCCTGGCCGCTGCTTATTGGCGGTGTTTGCCTGACAATAGTCGCGTTAGCCTTGCCTTGCGCTGACCGGTTCAATTTTCCGTAAATGAAAGGTAAATGAAATGCACTACGCTGCCCGGCGCAGCGAGGCAGGCTTCTGCCGATAGGACAGCGCCTCGGCGAGATTCATCCGCGAGATCTGCAGACGCCCGTCAAGATCGGCAATGGTGCGCGCCACTCTTAACACCCGGTGATAGCCCCGCGCCGAGAGGTTCATGGCATCGGCCGCATCGGCAATCAGCGACCGGCAGGGCCCGTCGAGTTCTGCAATGGTTTCGAGAATATTACCATCAGCTTCCGCATTGATGGAGAACTGGGGCAGGGAAAGATCATCAAAGCGCCGCTTCTGGATCGCCCGCGCCTTTGCAACGCGTGCCGCCACATCGGCGCTTCTCTCCTTAGGCGGTGGCAAAGTGAGATCAGAAGCCTTGACGCCCGGAAGCTCGATCTGAATATCCATGCGGTCGAGAAGGGGGCCGGAAATCCGCCCCTGATAGTCCGCCGCACAGCGCGGGCCTTGCCTGCAGATGTGACCCGGCTCTCCCGCCATGCCGCATTTGCAGGGGTTCATCGCCGCAATGAGTTGGAAGCGCGCCGGGAAGGACACATGATAGTTGGCCCGCGCCACCACCGCCTCACCCGTCTCCATGGGCTGGCGCAGCGCTTCCAGCACCCGCGGCTGGAACTCCGGCAACTCATCGAGAAACAAAACGCCATGATGGGCCAAAGCCATTTCGCCTGGCTTGGCTCTGAGCCCGCCTCCGACGAGTGACGGCATCGAAGCTGAATGATGGGGGGCGCGGAAGGGCCGGTTGCGCGACAGGATGCCGTTCTTCAATTCACCGCTAAGCGAGGCGATCATGGAAATATCGAGCATTTCCCGTGGGCTGAGTGGCGGAAGTATCGAAGGCAGCCTTTGCGCCAGCATGGATTTGCCGGCCCCCGGCGGCCCCACCATCAGCAAGTGATGTCCACCCGCCGCCGCCACTTCCAGCGCGCGCTTGGCTGATTCCTGTCCCTTGATGTCGGCAAGGTCGGGAAGCGATGCCACAGTCTCTTCAAGCTTTGGTTTGGGCCGCGACAGAACCTGCGTGCCCTTCACATGATAGATAAGCTGGATCAGCGAGAGCGGCGCCAGCACATCAACTTCCTCTCCAGCCCAGGCGGCCTCTGCGCCCGATGCCTTGGGGCAAATGAGCCCAAGACCATTGCCATGGGCCGTCATCGCGGCAGGAAGCGCGCCTGAAACGGCAAGGATCGAGCCATCAAGCCCGAGCTCACCCACCGCCGCATGGCGGTCGAGGAAATCCGGCGGGATCACCCCCATGGCCGAAAGCACGGCAAGTGCAATCGGCAGGTCATAGTGACTGCCTTCCTTGGGAAGATCGGCAGGCGAGAGATTGACCACCAGCCTCCTGCCGGGAAGGGCAAGGCCGATGGCATAGAGCGCGGCACGTACCCGCTCGCGACTTTCCCCCACCGCCTTGTCGGGTAGCCCCACCACATTGAAATGGGTCTGCCCACCCATGAACTGCGCTTGGCATTGCACCAGCACGCCCTCAATGCCCTGAAACGCAACCGTTGCCACCCGCGCCGTCATCGGCCCCACCCTCTCGTTGAAGCCTAGACGCTAATACAACTCATTTCCGTCGATCAAGAACAAAAATGGAACAACTTGTCAGGACAACCCGGCGACCACGTCCACAACGCCCCGCAAGTCCTTGACCGTAAAGAACCTTGGCGTGCCTTCCGGCACTTCCTCATGATCATGGTCCCAGATGATGTCGAAGGGCACATAGACGCCAAAACCCCCGGCCGCGATCATCGGCAACACATCCGAGCGTATGGAATTGCCGGCCATTAGAGTCCGCTCTGTCTTGCCACCATGGCGGCTGCAAATGCGCTGGTAGGTGTCGGGCTTCTTGTCCGAGACGATTTCAACGCCTTCGAAATAATGGGCAAGGCCCGACGCCAGAACTTTCCGCTCCTGGTGATGAAGATCGCCCTTGGTTACCAGCAGCAGGCGATGGTTCCCGTGCAGCGCCTTCAGCGTCTCCTCCACATGGGGAAGGAGTTCGATGTCATGGTCCAGCATCTCGCGGCCCATGGCGATGAGTTGCCGGATCAGCGCCGCATCGACAGCACCACCCGATACATCAATCGCAGTTTCGATCATCGACAGCGTGAAGCTTTTGACGCCGAAGCCGTAAGCACCGATATTGCGCTTTTCCGCTTCGGCAAGCTTGTGCGATGCCTCTTGCGCAGGAGCAAATCCCGACAGCATCTCGCCGAACTTCTTCTCTGCAGTCTCGAAGTGGATGAGATTGTGCCACAGCGTGTCGTCGGCATCGAAGGCGATGAGGTCAAGACCGCTCATAGCCCGCTACTTTCTTGCCTCGATGGCATCCCAGATGAGCGCGGCGATATCCGCCCCGCCGAAGCGCTTCACCTGCCGGATGCCGGTGGGAGAGGTCACGTTGATTTCGGTGAGCCAGCCGCCGATCACGTCGATGCCGGTGAAGATGAGGCCGCGCTTCTTGAGGTCAGGCCCCATGGCTTCGCAGATCTCATGCTCGCGTTTCGTCAGAGTGGTCGCCTCTGCCACTCCGCCCACATGCATGTTGGAGCGGTTGTCATGCGCCGCAGGCACGCGGTTGATGGCGCCCGCCACCTTGCCGTCCACCAGGATGATGCGCTTGTCGCCTTTCCGCACATCGGGAAGATAGCGCTGGGCAATCCAAGGTTCCTTGAAGGCCGTGGCGAAAAGTTCCAAAAGCGCTGAAAAGTTCTGATCATCCTTCGAGGTGCGGAACACGCCCGCACCGCCATTGCCGTAAAGCGGCTTCAGGATGATATCGCCATGCTCGCGCCGGAAGGCGTCGATCTCGTCCACATCCTGGCTGATCAGCGTTTCCGGCATGAAATCCTTGAAGGCCAGCACATAGAGTTTTTCCGGCGCGTTGCGCACTTCCTTGGGGTCATTCACAACAAGCGTCTGCGGGTGGATGCTCTCGAGAAGATGCGTGGCCGTGATGTAACCCATGTCGAAGGGCGGGTCCTGGCGCATCAGCACCACATCCTGTGAGCCAAGATCGAGCCGTTCGGGGCTCGCGGCCGTGAAGTGATTGCCCTTTTCGTCGCGCACTTTCACCATCTCGCCGCGCGCCGTGAGCACGCCTTCGCGCAAGGCGAGAGATTTCACATGATAATGGAACAGCGTATGCCCGCGCCGCTGCGCTTCCAGCATCAACGCAAAGGTGGAATCGCCCGCGATGTCGACGGCGGAAATCGGGTCCATCTGAACGGCAACGGCAAGCGGCATGGGCTAGAAAATTCCCTCAAAGGCATTCTCGATATGAGAGGGCCAGAGGTAGGAGGGCACGGCAACAATGTCAAACCGGCAGAAACCCTGCGCGGCTATAGGATCGCGTGAGGTATAGAAAGCAGCCGCACCCGAAATCCGCCTCGATTGATAGGTGGTGACCGAGATCACGGCCTCGTCCAGTGAGGCGCGGGCCTTCACTTCGACAAAGATGGTCGTTGCGCCGCGCCGCATGATGAGATCGACTTCACCGGCGGGGGATTTGTAGCGGCGGGCGAGAAGCCGGTAGCCCTTGAAGCGCAAGAACCACAGCGCGATTGTCTCGGCCAGATGGCCGTGGCGCTCTGCCTCTTCGCGGCTCCTTCTCATGCCTTGCCCTGCCGTTTCAGGATGCGGGCATAAACATCATCGCGGGGCACGTTCAATTGCTTGGCTACGAGCCCTGCTGCCTTGCTGGCGGAATTATCCTTGAGTGTCGTAGCGATTGCTGCATCAATCTCTTCATCACTGGCTTGCGGCTGTTCGGTTGCGCCACCGATCACCAGCACGAATTCCCCCTTGATGGAGGCCCGGTGCGCCAGTTCTTCCGCAACGGCAGTCGAGGGCCCGCGCAATGTCTCCTCATGGAGCTTGCTGATCTCGCGCGAAACGGAAAGCGGGCGGCTCCCCATCACGGCGGCGATGTCTTCAAGTGCCTCGACAATGCGGTGCGGGCTTTCATAGGCAATCAGCGTCTCGCGCCGTTCCTTAACGCTTTCGAGCAGTTTGCGCCGTTCCGTTTTCTTCTGGGGCAGGAAGCCGAGGAATGTGAAGGCATCGCTGGGCAGAGCCGAAAGCTGCAATCCCGGCAGCAGCGCCGACGCACCGGGCAGTGCCTCGATCCGGATGCCGTGAGCAATGGCTTCGCGCACAACGGCAAAACCGGGATCGGAGAGCAGCGGTGTTCCCGCATCGCTTGTGAGCGCGATGGCCTTGCCGCCTTCGACAGCCGCTACGATGTCCTTGGCCACCCGCGCCTCATTGTGGTCATGGCAGGGTTTGAGGGAATTGCGGATGCTGTAACGCTCAAGAAGCTTCGCCGTCACCCGTGTGTCTTCGCAATAGATGGCATCGGCTGCCGCCAGAACCTCAAGCGCTCTCAGCGTCACATCCTTCAGATTGCCGATGGGTGTCGGAACCAGATAGAGCGCCGGAGCAAGCGCCTCCGCCGTGAATGCTGCCGCGCCGATGTAATAGCTTTTGGTCATGGGCGGAGATTAGCGGCCCGCTCAAGCCAATCAATCAGCGAGTTCAGCGATCAGGGAATTAAGCACGCGCCGCCCCGCCGCCGTGGCCCTGAGGCGCCCATCAGCCGTTTCAGCAAGGCCCAGCGCCACAAGCCCATCGATGCGGGCCTGCTCAATAGGTTTTCCGGCAAGTTTCCCGTGGCGCGCCAGATCAATGCCTTCATTGATCCTGAGGCCCATCAGCAGCATTTCCCGCGCCTGTGCGGAAGGCGGCACCACCTCATCTTGCACAAGACCATGCCCCTGCGTCTCGACTTTCTGCCGCCAGCTTTCCGGATGCTTCTCCATGGCCGTGGCCATGACCTGACCGTTCTCATGAAGCCGCCCATGGGCGCCCGGTCCTGCGCCCACATATTCCCCGTAACGCCAGTAGAGAAGATTATGCCGGCTCTCCTGTCCCTGTGCCGCATGGTTCGATACCTCATAGGCCGGAAGCCTCGCCCTCTCCGTCAGCTCCTGCGTCAGCTCATAGAGATCGGCGGCAAGATCCTCGCCCGGCACCTTGAGCTGGCCTGCCGCATAAAGATCGGCATAGCGCGTATCGGGCTCGATGGTGAGTTGGTAGAGCGACATATGGCCCTGCTGTTCGGCAAGAGCGCGTGTGAGTTCCTCCCGCCATTGATCGAGGCTTTGATTTGGCCGCGCATAGATCATGTCGAAGGAAACGCGCGGGAAGATTTTTGCCGCAAGCCGGAAGGCGGCAAGCGCTTCCTCCGGTGTATGCTGGCGGCCCAGCGCCTTAAGATGCTCTTCGTTCAATGACTGCACGCCGACCGAGACGCGATTGACACCCGCCGCACGGTAGCCCCGGAAATTCTCCGCCTCGACGCTGGTCGGATTGGCTTCCAGCGTCACTTCGGCATCGGCCGCCACATTCCATTCCTTGCCGATTGTCTCGAGTACATGACCAACGGCCTCAGGCGGCATCAGCGACGGCGTACCGCCGCCAAAGAAGATGCTGGTGACTGTGCGCTCCGGTGTGCGTTGCGCCAGCGTGCCGAGTTCCCGCGCCAGCGATTGTGCAAATCCCATGGCATCGACAGGGGTATGCCGCACATGGCTGTTGAAGTCGCAATAAGGGCACTTCGCCTTGCAGAAGGGCCAGTGCACATAGACGCCGAAGGCGTTCACAGCAGATCCTTCAAAAGTTTTTCCAGCGCCCGCGCGCGATGGGAAATCCTGTTCTTTTGCTCATTGGGCATCTGGCCGAAGGATATGTCAAAGCCTTCCGGCACGAAGACCGGGTCATAGCCATGACCGAACTGGCCCTTGGGCGGCCAGGACAAATGCCCCGGAGCCTGTCCCACATAGATGCGCTCATAGCCATCGGGCCATAGGACGATGAGCGTGCAGTTGAAAGTCGCCTTTCGTTGTTGAGGCGTCACCGCGCCAACCGCCTGCAGCTTCTCTTCAACCGTCCGCATCGCCATCATCCAGTCACGCGATGGCCCCGCCCAGTCTGCGGTATAGACACCCGGCGCCCCGCCCAGCGCATCCACGCAAAGCCCTGAGTCATCGGCGATGGTGATGAGGCCGGAAGTCTCCATAGCTGCCTTGGCCTTGATCCGCGCATTGCCTTCAAATGTGCTCTCAATCTCCGCCGGTTCAGCGAGTTTCAATTCTCCCGCACTTGTGACGTCTACACCATGAGGCGCCAGGATCTCCCGGAACTCTTCCAGCTTACCCTTGTTGTGAGTGGCGATCAGTACTTTCTGGCCGATGAGTGTGCGCCTTTCCGCAAGACCCCAGATCACGCCTTCCGCAAATTCAACGGAATTGCCGGCAGGATCGCGCACATAGAGCGAGCGCCCTCCGCCCGGCCAGTCGATGACTTTTTCAAGCGCAATGCCGTTCTCGGCGAAATGCGCCCGCCATTGTTCCAGCTCCGACCGCGTGGCCCGGAAACAAACATGACCTGGGCCATGGGCGCCATGGCGTGGTGGACTGTCTTCCAGGCTCTGCTTTTCCGTGAAGGCAGGGTTGAATAGCAGAAACATCTGTTCCCCGCAGCGGAAGAAGACAAAGCGATGAGGCACCTCATTTTCAAGCGCAAGGCCCAGCACAGTGCCATAGAACTCCTTCGCTGCGGCAATATCATCCGCATACAGAACAGTTTCGAGAACAGACCCTGCCCGCATCAGGAAACGGCTTTCCGCTGCAGTTCCACCAGCTCGCCGATGCCTTTCTTGGCAAGCGTTATGAGGTCATGCAGCATGGCCTCTGAAAACGGCTCGCCTTCCGCCGTGCCTTGGATCTCCACAATGCCGCCCTTGCCGGTCATCACGAAATTGGCGTCAGTTCCGGCCGAGGAATCCTCCACATAGTCGAGATCGAGCAGCGCCTCGCCGCCATGAACGCCGCAGGAAATGGCCGCCACGTGATCCTTGATCGGCGATGCCGTAAAAAGCCCGCGCGTCTTCATTACTTCGATGCAATCATAGAGCGCCACCCAGGAGCCGGTGATGGCCGCCGTGCGCGTGCCGCCATCGGCCTGCAGCACATCGCAATCGAGCGTGATCTGCCGCTCGCCCAAAGCCACGAGGTCGACAACGGCTCTAAGCGACCGGCCAATGAGCCTTTGGATTTCCTGGGTACGGCCAGACTGTTTCCCCGTTGCGGCTTCGCGCCTTGTGCGGTCATGGGTGGCGCGCGGCAGCATGCCATATTCCGCCGTCACCCAGCCCTGGCCCTTTCCCTTGAGCCAGGGCGGCAGCTTTTCATCGAGCGATGCCGTCACCAGCACATGGGTATCGCCAAATTTCACAAGGCACGAGCCTTCCGCATGCTTGGTGAAGCCGCGGGTGAAGGAAATGGCGCGCAATTGATCGGGGTTCCGTCCTGAGGGACGCATGGGTGATGCCTTTCTGAGAAAGTGAGCCCTTTACCCTCAATCATTGACCCCCGCCAAGCCGCTTTCTATCTAGGGTCCATGACGCGTGCGCCAGCCAAAACGGGTGATGACAAGCAGGCAGGGCTCACCGCCCTCGATCAGCGCAGCCGCGAGATATTCCGCAAACTTGTCGACACCTATCTGGAAACGGGAGAACCCGTGGGTTCTCGCACAATTTCGCGCGTTCTGCCCACATCGCTCTCGCCCGCCTCGGTGCGCAATGTGATGATGGACCTGGAGGAAACGGGCCTCATCCATTCACCCCACACCTCGGCAGGCCGCGTGCCCACTGAATTGGGCCTGCGCTTTTTTGTCGATTCGCTCCTCGAAGTGGGTGCCATCAGCGCCGAGGAGCGCGCTTCCATCGATGCCCAGGTCAAAGCCTCCAACCGCCAGCGCAAGATGGAAGACGTGCTGGGCGAGGCGACGACCCTGCTATCGGGCCTCTCGCAATGTGCAGGAGTAGTGCTGACGCCAAAGCAGAACCCGAAGCTGAAGCACATCGAATTCGTGAACCTCTCTCCGGGCCGGGCACTGGTCATTCTGGTGGGTGAAGACGGCACCGTGGAGAACCGCGTCATCGATGTGCCGCCGGGCCTTCCGGCTGCCGCCTTCCTGCGCGCCACCAACTATCTCTCGTCTCTGGCACAGGGCCGCACTATCGATGACGTGCAGCAATTGCTCACCCAGGAAGTGGCGAACCTCCACCGCGAACTGGACGATGTCTCGGCGCGCCTTGTTGAGGATGGCGTTGCCGTCTGGTCGGGAAGCGAAGCAACCGAAGGCCGTTCACTCATCGTGCGCGGGCAAGCCAATCTCCTCGACAATGCGGGCGCACTGCAAGACCTGGAACGCATGAGGAAGCTCTTTGAGGACATCGAAAACAAGCGCGATCTCGCAGAACTCTTGGGGTTGGCCGAAAAGGCCGATGGCGTGCGCATCTTCATCGGCTCCGAAAACCGCTTGTTCTCGCTGTCAGGTTCTTCCCTTGTGGCGGCCCCCCTGCGCAACGAGCAGGAAAAGATCGTGGGCGTGCTCGGCATCATAGGCCCCACCCGCCTTAACTATGCCCGCATCATTCCCATGGTGGATTATACCGCCAAGGCCGTGGGCCGCCTCATCTCTTGATTTTTGCGGGCTAACCGCCGATATGCGGGGCATATTTCCATCACATTGCGGTTGAGACATGAGTGATATTCCAGCAACGGACAGGGACAAGCTTGAAGCTGAGGCGGACGAACTTCTGGCAAGGGCGGAGGCGGACACATTGCTGCCTCCTGACGCCGAAGCCCGCGAAGCCGAGATGGCCGCGCTAAAAGAGGAAGTCGCGGCGGCCAAGGACCGCCTGCTCCGTTTTGCCGCTGAGGCCGAGAACACCAGGAAAAGGCTTGAGCGCGAGAAGGCCGAGGCTACGCTCTACGCCGCGTCGAATTTCGCCCGGGATCTCTTGGGCGTTGCCGATTCGCTTTCCCGGGCGCTTTCTGCCGTGCCGCCTGAAGAGCGCGACATCATCGATGACGTGATGCGGAAATTCCTCGATGGCATCGAGTTGACCGAGCGTGAGCTGCTCTCCGTCTTCCAGCGCCACAACATCAGGAAACTGGAAACGGTTGGCCAGAAATTCGATCCAAACTTCCACCAGGCCATGTTCGAAGTGCCAACCTCGGAAAAGCCGCCGGGCACGGTGATGCAGGAAGTGCAAGCCGGTTACGCCGTGGGTGACCGCTGTTTGCGGCCCGCCCTCGTCGGCGTCGCCAAGGCCGAATAAAAATCCTACCATCGGAAAATAGTGCTTGACACCGCGCGGTGAAACGGGTAGTTTCCGGCACATTCCAGACGTGGGTGGAAAGTTCCGTTGCCAACAATAGTCTTGAGCCGATCATGAAGACGACGTTGGGGCAGATGATTACCAAGCTGGGTTCCATTGCGCGCGATGCTACACATCGCTTGGATGGAATGACGCATAAAAATAACTGGTCATTCCATCCGAGCGTAGCGAGAGATGGAACCCAGTTGATATGACAGCAGCCAGATCCTCTATCAGGGTTGCGGTTTACCCATGGCATTGCCGAGTATGGCAGCCGCGCCTTCGAGGCCCGAACCGTTGACGACGGTATTGGGCACAAGCTTGCCGACAAGATTGACCAGTTGTGGCTCACGCTCCAGCGAGGCGAGAACTTTCTCCAACGCCTGCAACATCGCCACCCGGTCTTGGCCCAGCACAGCGGCTTGCGCCATCTGGCCTTTTGCAATTTCCTCCAGATACTGCCGCTCTGCGCGGCCCAGCGCCGCCCGCTCCTTTTCGCGCTGGCCTGCCACCTGGACTGCAATTTGCGATTCGACGAGCCGCGGCTGTTCATTGGCGGTCGCTCGCGCCTGTTCGGTTTCAATGCGCTGTTTCTGCGCTTCCGTTTCTCTCTTGTAGGCTTCGCTCAGCTGATCGGCCAGTTGCTGGCGGATGCGCGCCACCAGGATTTCCGGCGGGATGGCCGGTTCTCCAAGGCGGATTTCCTTGATCTCGACGCCCGCCTTGCGCGACTCTGCCTTGATCTGCTCTTCGATGGTGTCTTCAATCGCTTCGCGATTCTCGATGAAGTCGAGCACGCGCGTCGCACGCCAGTCATAGCCGATGATCTTGTCACCGTCCTTCTTCGGAATCCGGATCGAAGAGCCAGCGACATTGCGCACGATCGAGCGGATGAGCGGCGTCAGGATGCGGTGTTCAATTTCGCTGATGCCGCCGACAGACCCGGCGACGATAGGCGCATTCTCCGGGGAAATTTGCGCCACGACGCGCAGCTCTTGAGGAATATCCCAACCTTCAACCTTGACGGCAACAGCGCGGTCAACCGCACTGTCGGAGATCGGCACATCGACGGAGCTCTCCGATTGCTTGAGATTGCCTTGCTGATCGATGGATAGATCGATGGCGCGCCGCCTATATCCGCCGCGATATTCCCAGGTCTGCACCCGTGTATCGACGAGTGTGACATCATAGGCGTGCTTGTTAAGATAGTAGGCCCCGGGCAGCAGCGGCTCCTTCCAAAGTCCGATGCATCCCTTTGGCACCAGCGGCACCGAAAGCGCATCGCTGTCATGCTGCGCCTGGCTCACGCGTACCATCTCTTCCTTGCAGTTGAGGCCGGGCTGCTGAACATTTGATTTTACAACGCCCACTTGGCCCGTGGGGATGACGGTGGCGCCCGTTGATTGATCGACCCGGACATCGAAGAGATATTGGTTCAGGCGGTAGGAACCGGGCTTCAACACCGTCTCCTGCGGCCCCTTGTAGCGGCCGGACTTGATGAATGTCGCGGCATCGAGCGAGGCCTCAAGCTTGTCATCGGCAATGACCGGCGCGATGAACATCCCTTCCGGCATGTTGGATCCGTCAAGCGTTGTGATCTGGCCATAAAATCCTTCCGGAATCTGGATCACATCGCGCTCTTCAATCTCATTGAGCACATTGAGCAAAGGGCGGAAATGAAAGCCTGGCCCGAGGATTTCCGCCTGTGGCCCTTTTTCGCCACTGACGGCAATGATGCGGCCGGGACGCAAGTCCGGGGCCATATAGATGCGTTTCAGATGCCCAACCTTGTCTGCATCGATCAACACGAAAGAAGTGGATGAGAGCAGGACGAGGCCCGCAACGATCATCAGAGCTCCACCCGCAAAACCGCTGAGAAGACTGGTCAGAACATCCAGCATGGTCGCAGAACCGCCCTGCGGGAACGCGACCTTGGGCCGGAACATTGCCCGGATACCAAGAAAGACGAGCAGGAAACCGAAGAATGCATAAATCATTACAACCTCCGGGAGGAATGCTGCTCTGAGCCTACACCTTTTTGGTAGGCGGTCCTAGGTCCTCGCTAAACGCCGCGTCAGCTTGAGGCCGGACCAATCGGCATCGACGGCACAGACCTTGATGTCGACAAGGCCGCATGAAAGTGCGGCCTTTCTGATGTCATCTTCCGAAAGGCCCTTGGAGAGCGGCGAAGTTTTCTTGGGCCATGACACCCACAGCATGATCGCGGGCGGCATGTGCTTTGCCAGCGCCGCTATTTCCTTCAATTCCCTGCTCTCCGTGATGAAGAGATGCAGCGCATCGGCCGCATCAGCCTTCTTCACCATCACCCAGTCATTGGGGCCATCAATCAATTGCGCATAGTGCTTGGGCGCATGGAGCGCGCACACTTTCATGCCCGCCTTGAAGCCAAGCTTTTTCCAAAGGGGCGTTCCCGAGTATCCGGCGCCGGTCTCAGCCGCCATCGGCAACCAGCTCTGCGGCACTTATGCCGGCGATTGCTGCTGCTTCGTCATTGTCCGACGTATCGCCCGAAACACCAACGGAACCCAAGATCGCGCCATCCTTACTCTTGACCAGCACGCCGCCGGGCACGGGCACGATGCCACCGTCAATGGCGGCGATAGCGCCGGTCAGTAAATGTGGACGGTCCTTGGCTAACTTTTCGAGAGCGCGGGTGCCCATGTTGAAGGCCAGGGCACCTTTCGCCTTGGCGCGGGCAACATCAAATCGCGCAATAGACGAACCGTCCTGAACCGCGGTTGCCTTCACCGTACCGCGTATGTCGAGCACGACAACGCCAAGCGGTTTGAAGTTCATCGACTTCGCATGGGCAAGTGTTTGGGCAATGATGGTTTCGGCGGCGATAAGCGTGAGCGTCATGATGAGTTCCAGTTTGGAGTGGCAAATGAAATATTAGATGGGTGGCCGTACTCGCCTCAACGTCAAATTTATCCGTCCGCCATCCTTGAGCAAATTGGAAGTGCCGGAGAGCACCCGGTCAATACCATGAAAGCAGAGGCGCGATGGCCCGCCCATCACAAAAACATCGCCGGAGGAAAGCTTGATCGTCTCCGTCTTGCCGCCGCGTTCCGTGCCACCGATACGGAAGATGGCGGTATCACCCAATGAAATGGAAACCACTGGCGCTGCGAAATCCTCTTCGTCCCTGTCCTGGTGCAGGCCCATCTTGGCACCACCTACATAATAGTTGACGAGGCAGGCCTCCGGCGGGTGCGGATAGTTGGAGACTTTGCGCCAGACATCCATCACCATCTCCGGAATGTCGGGCCAAGGTCTTCCGGTCTCCGGATGGATGGCCTGATAGCGATAGCCTACCCGGTCCGAAACCCAGCCCAGTGTTCCGAAATTTGTCATCCGCACACTGAAGGGCCGTCCGGTCCTTGGCATTACCGGCTGGAACAGCGGCGCGGCTTGAACGGAGCTGCGCAACATGCCGGCCAGGTTTTCCTGAGAGGTCCGGTCCAGAAAGCCGGGATGGTAAGTGAGACCTTGCCGCATTGCCGATGCCACATCATAATCCAGGACCGCAAATTTGCCGTGTGCAATGGACAGGAGCAAGACGATGAAGGACTGCAAGTTGATCCGGGGTGGGGAAGCTTTTCATGGCAAGCAGGACCTCGACTATTTTGCAGGCATTTCCGCTGAAACGGCCTCCTCCGAGGCGATCTGCATGCACATGGTGGTGATGCCGCCGGGCGCCAAGGCCAAGGCTCACTACCATGAGGCTCACGAAACGGCGATCTACATGCTGGAAGGCGAGTCAGAAATGCTTTACGGCGAGAAACTGGACAAGGTGATGCGGGTGAAACAGGGAGACTACCTCTATATCCCCGCAATGATGCCGCACCAGCCCTACAACCCGACAGACAGAACCGCCCGGGCTATCATCGCCCGGACCGACCCCAAGGAACAGGAAAGCGTCGTCCTGCTTTAACCCTGTGGTCCTCATCACGAATCCTTGATCGGCTGAAACCCGCTCCCTATATAGCCTTCCGAACGCTGGCGGGGCTTCGCCTAAAGGCCTTTTGCCAGATCTGAAACAAATGGAGGCAGGCCCCGGAACCTTGATTGATCCGGGCCAAGAGCGGTGCCAAAAGGCCGCTTCCGTCTGCCAGCCAATGGAGGTTAAGACATGGCAAAAGTAATCGGCATTGACCTTGGCACGACGAACTCCTGCGTCGCCGTGATTGAAGGCAAGAACCCCAAGGTCATTGAGAATGCGGAAGGGGCCCGCACCACCCCCTCGATCGTCGCCTTCACCGGTGACGGCGAAACCCTGGTAGGCCAGCCCGCCAAGCGCCAGGCGGTCACCAATCCCGAAAACACCTTCTTCGCCATCAAGCGCCTGATCGGCCGCCGCATGGAAGACCCCATGGTGGCCAAGGACAAGAAGCTTGTGCCCTACAACATCGTCAAGGCCGACAATGGCGATGCCTGGGTGGAATCACGGGGCCAGAAATACGCCCCCTCGCAGATTTCCGCCTATACCCTCACCAAGATGAAGGAAACCGCCGAGCGCTATCTGGGCGAGCCCGTCACGCAGGCCGTGATCACCGTTCCTGCCTATTTCAATGACTCGCAGCGCCAGGCCACCAAGGATGCCGGCAAGATTGCAGGGCTTGAAGTGCTCCGCATCATCAACGAGCCGACAGCGGCAGCGCTCGCTTACGGCCTCGACAAGAAGGAAGCCGGCACCATTGCGGTCTATGACCTTGGCGGCGGCACCTTCGATATCTCGATCCTCGAAATCGGTGATGGCGTCTTCGAAGTGAAGTCCACCAACGGCGACACCTTCCTCGGCGGTGAAGACTTCGACATGCGCATCGTCGATTACCTCGCCGATGAATTCAAGAAGGAACAGGGCATTGACTTGAGGAAAGACAAGCTCGCCCTGCAGCGTCTCAGGGAAGCCGCCGAAAAAGCCAAGATCGAGCTTTCCTCTTCCATGCAGACAGAAGTGAACCTGCCCTTCATCACAGCGGACGCCACAGGCCCCAAGCATCTCACGCTGAAACTCACGAGAGCCAAGCTCGAGGCCCTTGTGGATGACCTCATTCAGAAGACGGTCGAGCCCTGCCGCCAGGCCCTGAAGGATGCCGGCGTCACCGCGGGCCAGATCGACGAAGTCGTTCTGGTGGGCGGCATGACCCGCATGCCCAAGGTCATCGAAACGGTAAAGCAGTTCTTCGGCAAGGAGCCCCACAAGGGCGTGAACCCCGATGAAGTGGTGGCGATCGGTGCTGCCATCCAGGCCGGTGTCTTGAAGGGCGAGGTGAAGGACGTTCTTCTCCTCGACGTAACGCCGCTCTCGCTCGGCATCGAAACGCTGGGCGGTGTTTTCACGCGCCTCATCGATCGCAACACCACGATCCCCACCAAGAAGAGCCAGGTCTTCTCGACCGCTGATGACAATCAGACAGCCGTGACCATCCGCGTCTTCCAGGGCGAACGTGAAATGGCCGCAGACAACAAGATGCTCGGCCAGTTCGACCTCATGGGCATTCCCATGGCGCCGCGTGGCGTGCCGCAGATTGAAGTCACCTTCGACATTGACGCCAACGGCATCGTCAATGTCTCCGCCAAGGACAAGGCGACGAACAAGGAACAGCAGATCCGCATCCAGGCCTCTGGCGGTCTCTCCGACAACGAGATCGAGAAGATGGTCAAGGACGCCGAAGCCAATGCCGCCGAGGACAAGAAGCGCAAGGATCTGGTCGAAGCGAAGAATCACGGCGAGAGCCTGGTTCATTCGACCCAGAAATCGCTCGGCGAACATGGCGATAAGATCTCCGCTGCCGACAAGTCGACGATCGAGGCGGCCATTGCCGATCTCAAATCGGCGATGGAAGGTTCGGATACCGAGGCGATCAAGGAAAAGACCACGGCCCTTGCCCAGGCTGCCATGAAGATCGGCGAGGCCATGTACAAGCAGGCGGGCGGCGGTGCGTCAGCCAGTGCCACCGCAAGCGCTGAAAGCGACGGCACCAAGTCCACCGATGACGACATTGTCGATGCTGACTTCACCGAAGTGAAGGACGACGACAAGAAGGCGTAATGAGTTGGCCCTCACCCGGCCTTCGGCCACCCTCTCCCACGCTTTCGCGCGGGAGAGGGCCATTTATTTGCCTTCTCCCGTGCCGTCAGGCA
>JBIOWL010000178.1:0-3163 GCA_044868645.1 Aestuariivirga sp. | reverse complement strand
CCCTTCGCGCCGCGCTGCGCCCGCAAGATGAGTATCTGCGAGACGCACATTCCGAAACTCGAAAGCTTGGCCGGGGACGCAGCTCATCGCGTGGCCTGCTTTGCCGTCACGGGAGCGCCGGCATCATGAAGAGTGACGTGCTGCTGCGCATCGACAATCTAGTGAAGCACTTCGATGTGCGCCTTGGGGCATTCGGGCAAACGCAGGCGCGCGTACATGCGCTCGACGATGTCAGCTTCGATATTCTGGAAGGTGAAACACTAAGTCTCGTAGGCGAATCCGGCTGCGGCAAGTCCACGGCGGGTTTTACCATTCTCCGGCTGTTCGAGCCAACCTCAGGCTCCGTCATCTACAACGGCGCCAACATTGCGGCTCTTGATGATGAGGCTATGCGCAAGCTGCGCAAAGACCTGCAGATCGTTTTCCAGGATCCTTATGCCACACTCAATCCGCGCATGACGGTGGGCGATGCCATCGCTGAACCCATCCTGCTGCATTCAGGAAGAAACAAGCTGGAAGCGCGGGGCAGGGTCAAGGAAATCCTGGCGGATGTGGGCCTGCCGGAGCGCTTTGCCAACCGTTACCCGCATGAACTTTCAGGCGGTCAGCGCCAGCGCGTGGCCATTGCGCGCGCCTTGGCCTGCGAGCCGCGCTTCATCGTCTGCGATGAAGCAATTTCCGCGCTCGATGTTTCGGTGCAGGCGCAGATCATCAATCTCCTGCGCGACCTGCAGGACAAATACGGCCTCACATATCTTTTCATCGCCCATGATCTTGCTGTGGTGCGGCACATCAGTGACCGGGTGGTTGTGATGTATCTCGGGCGGCTGGCGGAAATGGCGGACAAGGCCACGCTGTTCGGCAGGCCCCGGCACCCCTACACCAAGGCGCTGCTCTCTGCCGTGCCAGAGACCGACCCTGTGGTGGAGCGTAAGCGCAGGCGGCAAATCCTTTCAGGCGAAGTGCCAAGCCCGATGAACCCGCCCTCCGGTTGCCGCTTCCACACGCGCTGCCCAATCGCAAGGGAACAATGCAAAAGAGCCGTGCCGGAATGGCGCGAAGTTGCTCCCGGCCATCGCGTGGCTTGTCATGCCGTGGGTGTGAAGGACTGGGAGACATGACGCGGATAGCGATCATCGCCGATGACCTGACAGGCGCGCTTGATACCGCTTCACCATTTGCATGCCGGGGTGCGCGCGCCATTTGCCTAACCGATCCGGGCGTGATTGGCGATGTGCATTCGGAAGCTGAAGTCCTTTCGGTGAGCACCAACTCCCGGCACATGGCTCCAGAGCAGGCAGCGGATGTTGTGCGCGGCGTGACCGAGGAGATTCGAGAGTGGAAGCCAGATATCGTGCTGAAGAAGATCGATTCACGGCTCAAGGGAAATGTGGCGCAGGAATCTGTTGCGGTGGCGTCGGTGTTCGGCTTCAAACGGCTGCTTGTGGTTCCAGCCGCGCCGGACATTGGCCGCTATGTCCGAAACGGGGCTGTGACTGGCTTTGGGGTGGAGAAGCCGGTTGCCATCGCCGAGCGGTTCGGCGGCAGCGGACTTCCCTCAGATATTCCCGATGTCACATCGCGTGAGGTCATGTCCGAACTGGCGCGGGGTTATCTTGAAAGGCGAGACCGCTTGACTGTTTGCTCGCGTGGCTTTGCCGTCGCACTTGCCGAACAGCTGTTTCCGGGGCCGCTGCGGGTTGCTCCCGCAGTTGAAGAACCGGTCCTAATTGCCATCGGCTCGCGCGATGAAGCGACGGAGCGGCAGCGAAAGGCCTTATGCGAGGCGGGCCGGTTTATTTGCCTGGAAGCGCCGGAGGGCAGGGTGCCCGACAAGGTGCCGGCCTCGAGCCATCTTTTGCTTTTCTGTGCCGGAACCGTGCAGCAAGAGGCCGAAAGCGTGGCCAGGACTTTTGCCGGAGGCGTGCGCAGGGTTGCGGCTGTGTTGAAGCCACGCACCCTGCTGTGCTCAGGCGGCGACACGGCCTTAGCCTTCTTGCGCAGCGCCGGGCAAAGAGGCCTTGAGATCCTGGGCGAAGTTGCGCCCGGCCTGCCCATATCGCGAGTATCTTTGGGCAGCCGTGGCATAAAATTCATCAGCAAGTCGGGTGGTTTTGGCGGGGCTTCGACTCTGCTAGATTTGTTTGCAGGCAAGCCTGCCTATGCCAGCCTTGGACTGACGCGAACATGACGGACCGCAGCCCAGAAACACCCAACCCCGATACGCCTGACGTGGGAGCGCGTCCGCGCCCGCCGGCGCTTGCCGACAGGGTCTACGAGCAGATCGCCGCGCGGATCGCCAGCGGGGAGTTCCGGGCCAATACCAAGCTTCCGTCTGAAGTTGATCTATCGGGCATGCTGGGCGTGTCGCGTCCGGTCTTGCGCCTTGCTCTGCAAAAGCTTCGCACCGAGGGCATCATCGTGGCCCGTCAGGGTGCCGGAAACTTTGTGCGTGACAGGGCAGGCACGGTGCTTTCCTTTTCACCTGTCGAAACCATTGCCGATATCCAGCGCTGCTATGAATTCCGCCTGACGATTGAGCCCATAGCTGCGCGGGAAGCGGCGAGGCGCAGAAACGATCAGGCGTTGCGCAAGATGGAAGATGCGCTTGAACTGCTGCAGGATGCCACGCGCAACAAGCGCCACCGCGAGGATGCGGATTTCAGTTTCCACCTTGCCGTGGCGGAAGCTTCCAACAACCACTATTTCTCATCGACCATGCAGGCGCTGCGCGAACACATCTATGTGGGCATGCACATGCATGGACTCTCATTGATGGGTGCACAACCCAAGCTGCAGCATGTGCTCGATGAGCACCGAGCCATCTACGAGGCGATCAAGAAGCGCGATCTGGACGCTGCGGAATTGTGCATGCGCCGGCACGTGGAAGGTTCAAGGGACAGGCTTTTCGAGGGGCGTCTGCTGGACCTCAAGAAGTGACCGTTGTCGCTGGTCTTTGATTTTATTGTGCATTGCAAAATTATATTGTGCATGGCAGCATTCGTGAAGTGGCGAGCAATCTCTCCGTATTGATTGTTGACGAAAATCCGGACCGCGCGGCCCTCATTGAGCAAGGGCTTGGCGAGGCGGGCTATGGGCCAGTGCGGATTGCCGCTTCTGTGCAGGGCCTCTTGCGCACCATCGAGGAGTTTGAACCGGCGGT
>JBIOWL010000177.1:0-3916 GCA_044868645.1 Aestuariivirga sp. | reverse complement strand
CAATGACATGGGAAAAAGTTGTGGTCGAAGATGCCGAGTTCAGATAGGCATCGCCGGCTCTGGTGGCGTCATTACCGAGGGCGTTGGCCACGCTGCCGCTGCTTTTTCCGGCGTAGTAGCTCCATCGAGCCCTGAAGATGGCCTGCAGCAACCGCCGGCGCAGCAATATGGTAAGGCGCGCGGCGGAAATTCCGGCATAGGTCATGGCCCCGAAAAGCAGGAGCGAACGGGTAAGCATGATCAGAAATATGAGCAGCAGGAGAATGTCGACCGTCGGTGAAAGGTCCACCGAAGCCAGGGCGTTGCGCGCAGCTGTTTCGAAGAGGGTCGGCTCGCCGCTGTTGCCAAGAAGCACCCCGGCGAGCGGCAGCACAGTTCCTATTCCAACGGCCTCGAGCAATCCACCGAGCAGAAGACAGGTGAGCACGAGCCACGGCTTTGTGCCTTCAGCGCCAAAGAAGGTTCTAAAGACTTGAAGCATTCGTCATGAGCCTTGGCAGCAGCGCAGGCTGGAGAGGGGGCCAGGAAAGGGGACTGTGGACATGCGGGCAATCCCTTAGCGCGCTTTCCGGCCACGTGGAACCACGTGGCCGAAAGAATTCGCGCCAAGTTAAAATGCTGTAGAACCTTGAATCCGGTGCATCTTTCACTTCGCAAGCGGTTCCACTTGCTCGTCCGATGCGCTAGTGCCGAAGCATGAATCACACAAGCGATGCCTCGCATGCGGCTTTGCAGCGAAAACTGGTGACAAGACTGAGACTTAGGCTGGCCCGGCCTTATTTCCGCTGGTCGCGCGGCATGACATTGGGGGCGCGGGTTGCGGTGATTGACGGGGAGGGTAAGTTCCTTCTGGTTAGGCACACTTATCAGCCGGGCTGGATCCTGCCGGGCGGTGGGGTGGAGCGCGGTGAATCGGCTCTTGCCGCGGCGCGCCGCGAAGTTGAGGAGGAAGCCGCCATCATTCCCACGGGTCCCATGACGGTGCATGGCGTCTTTTCCAACCACCGGGATTTTCCGGGCGATCACCTTGTTGTCTATGTGCTGCGCGAGTTCGAGCGCCGCACTTTCAGGCCCAGCATCGAGATTGCCGATGCCCGTTTCTTTAACCATCAAGAGCTGCCTGCGAACACGACCGCCGGTTCGCGGCGGCGCATTGCGGAAATCATCTCCGGGATGGAGCCCTCGGCGGAATGGTGAGACTGCTTGACAGCGGCTCCAATGCTTGGCTAAGCGCCGCGCCCATGCACTTGCCTTGCGCCAGCTTGCGACGACGAACGGATGTGCCGGCCTTCCGGCTGCACAGCTCTGTTCACTTGCCCTGACATTGGCCTTTTCAAGCCTTCAGGGCGAACGCCATTTCGTCATGCAAGGCATCCAATGACCTCCCAATCCCAGATCTCCGCCGCAACACCGGCCGACCAGCCGGCCATCGAACATCTGCTTGATCTCGGCTTCGGCCTCACCCGGCGCACCAAGACATCCTACCGCCTGCGCGAAGGGGCGGTGGCTGCGCCGGGCCTCTCTCAAGTCATCCGCGAGTCCGCGCTCGGCGTTGTCGGCGCCATCAGCTATTGGCCGCTGGCCATCGGCGCCAAGGGCACGCCTGCGCTGCTCTTGGGGCCGCTTGCGGTTCACCCCGAGCGCCAGAACATCGGCATCGGCCGCGCGCTCATGGCGTACACGCTTGAGGCAGCGAAGAAGGCCGGGCACCGGCTTGTCATTCTTGTGGGCGATCTTCCCTATTACGCGCGCATGGGTTTTCAGCAGGTGCCGGAAGGACAATTGCTCTTGCCGGGGCCTGCCGATCCGAAGCGGCTGCTCTATCTTGAATTGGCGCCGGGCAGCCTTGCCGAGGCGCAGGGCCTTGTCATCGCCGCGCACCGATACCACGGATAGGATGAGGCTGCGCTCTTAGTCCACCCTTAAAACTCTCCATCGGCGGGCTTGACCCGCCGAACCAGACTTTCTCCGACTCTGGGTGGGCGGGTTAAACCCGCCCATGGAGAAAAATGGGTTCAATTGATTACCCGACGCTCTATCGCCCCTCGCGGTACCACATGCCGGTGACGGCGAGCAGCAGCACGGCAAGGCTGGCGAGCGTGGCAAAGAGCGGCACCTCACGCACCGCCGTCACGCGATATTGGCCGTTCTCGCGGATTGCCGCCCAGGACTGGCCCGCCATGAGGGAATTGGCGCCGGCCTTGGAGAGACGCGGCATTCCGTCTTCGATCCAGAAGGCGCCGCCCTTGCTGGCCGCGATGGCGGGTGCAAGCTTTTCGGCCGTAGCGCGCACATCCACAGCTTCCTTTTCATCGAGATTGCCGATGGCGGCGAGTGAGGTCAGCTTGCCGTCACTTGCCTGATAGAGGCCCGGCTGCTTGAAAGCCTCGCGGCCGGCAAAAAGCCCGGGCGAGGTTTCCGACAATTGCACTTTCTGCTGTTCGCCTGCGGGGCCGGTGATGGTGACATCGTCTGCTTTCTCGGAAAGTGTCCGGCGCTCAATGATGATGTTCTGCCCGTCTTGACGGAGGGTGAGGGCCTCTTCCTCGAGATCGGGTTCCTTCATGGACCAATGGGCGATGCGGCGGAGCAATTCGATCTGCGGGCCGCCGCCGTCATAGCCTCTCGCCCAGAGCCAACCGTGATCGGAAAGGAATTGCGCCACACGGCCTTCGCCAACACGGCTCGTAACAAGCAGCGGCAAACCGCCCGGGCCAGTCATGAGAGTTTCTGAATCGGTCGTCGTATCGACGTTGACCAGCCGGAACCAACGGCCCCATTTGGGTTCCTTCTCGCCATTGCTGCCGGGAAGGTTCTGGCTCACGGGATGGCGCATACCCACATCAGTTAAAGCCGGGCGGAAGGGCTCCTCGGTGATGCCGCCGTTGGGTGCGGCGGGCATGATTTCGGAAAGGGCGGTGGAATAAAGCCCGTCCATGGATGCAAGGTCAGGGCCCGAGGCGATGAGTACCGCTCCGCCGTCACGGACATATTGCGCGACATTGGCGAGATAGGCATCGGGCAGGATCGACTGCATGCGGTAGCGGTCGAAGATCACGAGATCGAAGCTCTTGATCTTGTCGAGGAAGAGTTCGCGGGTCGGGAAGGCAATGAGCGAGAGTTCCTTGGTGAGCGTGCCGTCCTGTTTTTCCGGCGGGCGCAGAATGGTGAAATGGACGAGGTCCACCGCAGCATCGGATTTCAGCAGATTGCGCCAGGTGCGCTCGCCAGGGTGCGGCTCGCCCGAGACAAGAAGCACGCGCAGGCGGTCACGGATGCCCTTGATGACGATGAGGGCCTTGTTGTTGGTGAGCGAGACTTCGTTCTCGCGCGGAGCGACTTCGATCTGCAGCAGGTTCTGGCCTGCATGTTCGATGGGCACCTGAATGGCCTGGTCGGTATTGACGGGAATTTCAAATTTCTGTTCGTCGCCATTGGGAAGGCGGATCGAGACCGATGCGGATGATGAACCTTGCGGCTGGTCCTCTACACGGAAGGAAACAGTCTGCTCATTGCCGGTGATGGCAAAGCGCGGCGCGTTGGTGATGACGACGCGACGGTCTGCTTCGTTTTTCGATCCGGTCAGCAGGGCGTGAAGGGGCGTGCCCTTCGCCAGCGTTGAGAGGTTTTTCGGAACGTCATGGACCTGCCCATCGGTGATGACGATGGCACCGGCATAGCGGTCAGGCGGAATGCTCTCGATGGTGCGGTCAAGAGCGGCAAAGACGCGTGTGCCGTCGGTGTCGGGTGTTGATCCAGTCACGGTGCGGCCGATACGCAGTTCCGTGTCGCCAAGTGTGGCAACGGATTTTTCGAGTTCGACGAGGGCACTTTCCGCTTGGGCACGGCGCTCTCCGATGTTCTGGCTGTCGCTGTCATCGACAATGACGGCAAGGATATCGGAAAGAGGCTGGCG
>JBIOWL010000176.1:0-2231 GCA_044868645.1 Aestuariivirga sp. | reverse complement strand
AGAGGCTAGCCTCAATTTTCGAATATGGAAAGCGCTGCGCGGGGCCGCTTCCAAACTAGCGCAGGCGCAGTTCGGTGGAGACGTGGCGGAGGCCGCGCCGCAGCATCTCGGGATCGCCCTGTGGCAGTTCCTTCTCGATTTCCGCATGGCCCGCGCGCCATAGCGGCACAGCCTTGGCAAGCAGGGCCTCGCCCTTTGCGGTAAGCGATACGCGGCGGGCGCGGCCGTCATCCTTGTCTTTGCGGATTGTGACGAGTTTCCGTTCCGACAGTTTCTTGAGAGCCGCCGTCACCGTCGCCTGGTCCATAGCAAGAAATGCCGCAAGATCGAGAGCCTTGGGGGCGCCCATGCCGCTCACCGCCATCATCATGGAATATTGGCCGTTGGTGAGCCCCAAGTCGGCAAAAATCCGGTCAAAGCGGCGGGCCAGCGCCCGCGCAGCTTTCTGCGTTGCAAAGCACAGGCAATTGTCCCTGACCTCCCGGACAACCGTTTTGTCGACAGGTATTGCCTTCACCATAATGGTTTGATATCAAACTATTTGAGTTTGTGCAACAGTCAATGCCGGCACAAGGCAAAGGTTGAGGAAAAGCGCCATGGACAACAACAAATATCGCTGGGTCATTGTAGCGGCGGGCGGCCTTATCGGCTGCGTGGCCATGGGCTCGATGTTTTCGCTGCCGGTGTTCCTCGTTCCCATGGCGGAGGAAACCGGCTGGTCGCGCACCGGCATATCAGCGGCCATGACCATCGCCTTCCTTGCCATGGGATTTGGCGGCATTGTTTGGGGTGCGCTTTCAGACAGGTTCGGGCCGCGCATCGTCTGCCTTGCGGGAACGGCACTGCTCGTTGTCAGCTTCGTTCTCCTCAGCCTCTCGCCGCAATTGATCTTCTTCCAGGCGGTCTTCGGGCTGCTGGTTGGCGTTTCCATGGCTGCGTTTTTTGCGCCGCTGATGGCGGCGGTAACAGGCTGGTTCGATACGCAGCGCAGCCTTGCCGTGTCGCTTGTTTCAGCGGGCATGGGCATGGCGCCCGTCACCATGTCGCCACTCGCTGCCCTTCTCATCTCAACCTATGACTGGCGCACCTCTTTCGTGCTGCTTGCCATCATTGCCGGCGCCGTCATGGTGCCTGCCACGCTCCTGTTGCGCCGCCCGCCTGCGCTGGAACAGGCGGAGGCCCAATCCGAAGGAGCCACGGCGGATGAACCAGCGATGACGACACGCCAGGCCGTGACTTCGCCTCCTTTCATTGTGCTGGCGCTCACCTTCTTCTTCTGCTGCGCCACCCATTCGGGGCCGATCTTCCATACGGTGAGTTATGCCATTGCCTGCGGCATCCCTGTCGTCACGGCCGTCACCATCTACAGCGTGGAAGGCATTGCCGGCATGCCGGGCAGAATTTTCTTCGGCCTTGCGGGCGACAAGTTTGGCGCAAAATGGGTGCTGGCAGTGGGTCTGCTTATCCAGGCATTCGGCGCACTCGGCTATTTCTTCGCCAGCAATCTTGCCTCCTTTTATTCCGTGGCGGCGCTCTTCGGCTTCATCTATGCGGGCGTGATGCCACTCTATTCGGTGCTGCTGCGCGAGAGTTTCCCCTTGCGCATCATGGGCACGCTGATGGGTGGGCTTGGCCTTGCGGGCGGGCTCGGCATGGCGACGGGGCCACTGCTCGGCGGCTGGATCTTCGACACCACGGGCGACTATGGCTGGCTCTATCTCTCCAGCTTCGGCATGGGAATCGGTGCCTTCATGATCGCCACCCTGTTCCGGCCACACCCGAAAGTGCCTGCAACAGCGCCAGGCCTTGCCACGACCTAGTAAGTGATCAGTTTTGAATAAATCACCTCCCCCTTTACGGGGGAGGTGTCATTGCGCAGCAATGACGGAGGGGGTTTCCGCTTGTTGTGACCCCCACCCGGCGCACAAAAATGTGCGCCACCCTCCCCGCGCTGCGCGGGGGAGGATGGAAGTTCACGATCACTTTTTGGCGCGCTTCTTGGCGGCCTTGCTCGCGGCTTTTCTGGCGGGGCGCATAACGCGGCCCGCCGAGACGTCCGCTGCCATGATGGCGCCTTCCGGCGCGCCTGCACCGATGTCGGCATTGCGCACGAGGTCAGAGAAGTCGAGATGGGTGAGCCTCTCGATCTTCGCCACCGTCGTGCGGAATTCCTGAACGCGCGACAGCTCCGGCAATTCGTCAAAGGCTTCCGGCGTGTTGACGAAGTTTTC
>JBIOWL010000175.1:0-2450 GCA_044868645.1 Aestuariivirga sp. | reverse complement strand
CGGCCGGGTCTTCTGCTCTCGGGAACAATCATGGCACTGCTCTTTGCCTATGTGGCGCGTTTCCTCATCTCGGCAACGGGCATGCTGGAGGCGGGCTATGAACGTATTCCGCAGTCGATCGACAACGCTGCGCGCACCCTCGGGCATTCCCCCTTGAGGACGCTCTTGGCGGTTCATGTGCCGATGCTGAAGCCCGCCTTCCTTGCCGCGGCACTGCTGGTTTTCGTCGACGCCATGAAGGAATTGCCCGCAACGCTGCTGCTGCGGCCGTTCAACTTCGAAACACTTGCAACGGAGGTTTTCACCTATGCTTCCCTGGGTCAGATTGAAGAGGCGGCTCTTCCCTCGCTCATCATTGTCGGGGCCGGCCTCATCCCTGTTATTGTGCTGATGCGCGGCTTCCGGCAGGCTCGCGTGCGGTCACCCCGAACGCCTTGAAAGCGCCGCAATAACAATGGCATGGAACAGCTTATGACACGCTGGAAAAGATACTCCGCTTTCTGGGTCATCTGCGGCGTGGCGCTTGCGCTTGCAGGGCTATGGCTTGTCCTGTTGCCATCGCGGCTTGCCTCCTCTCTCGCCTCTGCGCTGGAAAGCGGCACGGGTCTCGGCATGGCGGTTGCGGGCTCCGCCACCCTTGCCGTTGACGATGGCCTCAAGATACGCTTCACGAGACTGCGTCTCGCCGATGCCAGGGCTCCGGGCAGCCTCAAGGTCGAACTGGGAGAAGTGTTGGTGCCGCTGTCACCAAGCGACGTCCTGAGCGGACCGAAAATCCCGCACAGCGCTCACATTGACGGCGCCGCCATTGACCTTGATCTTGGCGCGCCGCTCAACCTCGCGGCTTCGCAAGGTAAGACAAACCTGCCGGAGACCGATGAAGAGGATCAGCCGAGATACAGGATCAACTTCAGCAACAGCGCATTCAATCTGCGTGACTCGAAGTCCGGCTTCACACTGGCATTGACAGATGCCAATGGTGTCATAGAGCAGAGTGCCGCAAGACCTTTCCTTCTGCACATGTCCGGCTTCCTCAACGGCATCTACACAACCCTTCATATCGAGGCCGACAGCGCCGCAAGAATTCTCGACGGTGGATCGCCTGCCGATATTGTCCTCTCCTCCGACAGCGGTGAACTGCGGTTTTCCGGCAGGATGGGATGGAATTCCGCATCGATCCTTGCACTGGATGGCCGCCTGTCGGCCGCCAGCAGGAGAACCGACAGTCTTCTGGCATGGCTTGGCCTGCCATCAGCGCTTGCGCCCGCATCGGCCATTGAACTTGAGGGCTCATTCTCCGCAGCGGGAGCCAAGGCTTCGCTTCCCGAATATTCCATGCAAACAAATTGGGCGAACGGCAATGGCAAGCTGTCGCTTGCCGCAAGGCAAGGAGGTTTCGCTGTTGATGGTTCGCTGACTGCGGAAAAGATAACGCTTGCTCAGCCGGGCTCCGGCGCCACGACCGACGGCTGGAGCACCGCGCCGTTCCGCTGGTTTCCGCTTGCCGGAGCGGAGGGCAATTTTCAAGTCAACGCAAAGGCTCTTGTTCTCAGGGACTGGACATTGCCCGATGCCCGCCTGCTTTTTTCCTTCGGCGCGGAGGGCGCAGAACTGGCAATCGGGGCAAACCAGGACAAGATCAATTTCAGCGCCACCGCCTCACGCAAATACCCGCCGGATTTCACCTTCAAGGCAAAGCTTGCCGATGCGCCGGCCCGCGAAGTTCTCTCGAGTCTTGCAGGCTATCCCTGGCTTGATGGGAGGATTGAGCTTGATCTTGATGCAACGGCAGCGGGCGCGAACACTGCCGCGTTGATTTCCACTTTCACGGGGAAACTGTCGTTTGCTCTCAAGGACGGAACGATCACCGGCTATTCGCTGAAGGATCTGTTGAGCGATTCCGGCAAGGGCTGGCGGGCGGCCCGTGCCGACGCCACGACTGGCGTGAAAGTCTCTACAAACTGTGAAATGTCGGATGGAATTATCGCCCTCAGCATGGCCCGGATCACCGCATCGGACCTCGATGTGGAGGTAGGAGGCGAGATCGACCTCTTGCGCCAGGCGCTCGATCTCGGGATCGATGCAGGCCGCAGCAAGGACCTGCCGAAAAACCTGACCATATCGGGTTCATGGCATGCCCC
Source organism: Aestuariivirga sp. (assembly GCA_044868645.1). GTDB lineage: Bacteria > Pseudomonadota > Alphaproteobacteria > Rhizobiales > Aestuariivirgaceae > Aestuariivirga. Next base: position 309 of record JBIOWL010000175.1, on the reverse strand, counting down.
GGAATTTGGTGTGGCGACGGCCCGGAAAGAACAGGGCCAGGAACCCCTGCCCTCGCCAAACTGACGCGATTGAACTGCTCCATTGCCGGGAGCACAATAGGCTCATGATCCGCGTACAGACCGCAGCATTTGATCTTGCCGAAGAGCTGGCAAAACTGAAGGCCGGCAACCACAACATTGGTGGCATCGCCATTTTTGTCGGAACGGTGCGCGATGTGAATAATGGCGATGCCGTCTCCGCCATGACGCTCGAGCATTACCCCGGCATGACCGAAAAGGCCCTTGTGGAGATCGAGAAGGAAGCATTAT
>JBIOWL010000174.1:0-8337 GCA_044868645.1 Aestuariivirga sp. | reverse complement strand
GGACAGGAATGGCATGGTCTTGCCCACCTGCGCGGCAGCCCCGCCAAAGATCGCATCTAACTCTACCGACTGGAAAATATAGAAGCAGCCGAAAATGCCGAGGGCGAAACCGAAGTCACCGACGCGGTTGACGACAAAGGCTTTGATCGCGGCGGCATTGGCGGAAGGCCTTGTGTACCAGAAGCCGATAAGGAGGTAGGAGGCAAGACCCACCCCTTCCCAGCCGAAGAACATCTGCACGAGATTGTCAGCTGTCACCAGCATGAGCATGGCGAAGGTGAAGAGCGAAAGATAGGCAAAAAAGCGCGGCTGGTATTCATCATGGGCCATGTAACCCAGCGAATACATATGAACGAGCGATGAGACAGTCGTCACCACCACCAGCATGACTGAGGTGAGCGTATCGATGCGCAACGCCCAATCCGCTTGCAGTGCACCCGAAGAAATGAAGCGCATCACCGGCACCTTGATGAGCGCCGGTTCATTGAGGAAGCCCCAGAAACTGATCCATGAGAGGAGGCAGGTTACGAAAAGCAGACCCGTCGTCAGATACATGGGCCACATGGGGCCATGATAGTGACCATGATGGTCGTCATGGCCGTGATCGCCGTGACCATGGTCATGGCCATGCGCGCCATGGGAATGATCGGCGTAAACGTCCCTGTCATGGCCGAAATTCTTGAACAGCGCAGTGCCGAACAGCCCTGCGATCAAAGCGCCCAGAAGCGGAAGGAAGACGATAGCTTGATACATGAGTGCTTCTGTCAGCCTTTCATCATGTTGATGTCTTCAACTTCAATGGTGCCGCGGTTGCGGAAATAAGTAACGAGGATCGCAAGGCCGATGGCTGCCTCCCCCGCCGCCACGGTGAGGACGAGGAGCGCGAAGACCTGGCCCACCAGATCCTGCAATTGCGTGGAAAAAGCCACGAGGTTGATGTTGACCGCGAGCAGCATGAGCTCGATCGACATCATGATGATGATGACGTTCTTGCGGTTAAGGAAAATGCCGAAGATGCCGATCGTGAAGATGATGGCGGCAACGGTGAGATAATGGGTGAGGCTGATCATGGTCAAATCCCCTGCCCCGGTTCGACTTTGCGGATTTCGATGGCTGTCGCGGGCGTTCTCGCCACCTGCGCAGATACATTCTGGCGCTTGATGCCTTCCTTGTGGCGGAGCGTCAGCACGATGGCGCCGATCATGGCGACAAGCAGCACCATGCCCGCCGCTTGGAACCAGTAGAAATATTTGGTGTAGAGAATTTCGCCCAAGGCCTGCGTGTTGGTGACGCCTGACGGCGTTGGTGCCGCGGCCTTCAGGCTTTCAGGGGCCAGTGACCAGGTGCCAAAAACCAAGGCCAGTTCAGCGAGCACAATGAGGCCGATGACGGCGCCCACCGGGAGATAGCTCGCAAGCCCCTCACGCAGCTTCACGAAGTCCACATCGAGCATCATGACGACAAAGAGGAAGAGCACGGCAACGGCGCCCACATAGACGACGACCAGGATCATCGCCAGGAATTCAGCCCCCATGAGGATGAAGAGCCCCGCCGCATTGAAAAAGCAGAGAATGAGGAAAAGTACCGAATGCACTGGGTTCCGCGACAGGATCACCATCACGGCGGAAGCAATCGCCAGTGCGGCGAAGAGGTAGAAGAAGAATATGGCTGCGAGCATCCTGTGATCCCTCAGCGGTATGGCGCGTCGAGCGCAATGTTGCGCGCGATCTCGCGCTCCCAGCGGTCGCCGTTGGCGAGTAGCTTCTCCTTGTTGAAGAGCAGTTCCTCACGGGTTTCGGTGGCGTATTCGAAATTGGGGCCTTCGACGATGGCATCCACCGGGCAGGCTTCCTGGCAGAAGCCGCAATAGATGCATTTCACCATGTCGATGTCATAGCGCGTCGTACGGCGCGTGCCGTCATTGCGCCGAGGGCCCGCCTCGATGGTGATGGCTTGCGCAGGGCATATGGCCTCGCAGAGCTTGCAGGCGATGCAGCGCTCTTCGCCGTTGGGATAACGGCGCAGCGCATGCTCGCCGCGAAAGCGGGGCGAGAGAATGCCCTTCTCATGGGGGTAATTCAGCGTCGCCTTGGGCGCGAAGAAATAACGCATGGCAAGGCCGAAGGCCGAAACGAATTCCTTGAGGAAAAGAGCGCGGGCGGTGTGCGAAAGTTTCATGGTTAGTTGCCTCCCATCACATTGGCCAAGACGGGGCCGACATAATAGCCGACGGCTGGGAAAATGATGAGGCTGGGGTACAGCATGTATTTGATGAGTTCGTCATTGGGCGCCGGTCTGCCCTGAGCCGCGGTCTCGCGTTTGCGTTTCTCATACGACTGGTCAAGAACGCGCGATACTAACAAAATTTCCACTACGGCGAGCACAAGGCCGACGACACCGGCGACAAAGCTGGAACTGGCCATGCTCATGCGGGCAACCATCCAAACGTCACGAGAACGGCGGCGGTCAGTGCCACCCAAAAGAGCGAGAGCGGCAGGAACACCTTCCAGCCGAGGCGCATCAACTGATCATAGCGGTAGCGTGGCACCATGGCCTTCACCATGGCGAACATGAAAAAGACGAAAACCACCTTGCCCACGAACCAGACAACGCCAGGAATCCAGCTGAGCCAGGGCACATCGACGAGTGGAAGCCAGCCACCGAGGAAGAGGATCGAGGTCATGGCGCACATCAAGGTGATCGCCACATACTCCCCGAGCATGAAAAGAAGGTAAGGCGTCGAGGAATATTCCACCATGTGGCCCGCCACCAGTTCCGATTCAGCTTCGACAAGATCGAAGGGTGGGCGGTTGGTTTCTGCCAGCGCCGACACGAAGAAGACGACGAACATGGGAAGCAGCGGCAGCCAGTACCAATCCAGGAAGGAATTGGGCAGGCCCAGCATGGTGCCAAGGCCGGTTTTCTGCGCGACAACGATGTCCGAGAGGTTCAACGACCCCGCACAGAGCAACACAGTGATGATGACGAAACCGATGGAGACTTCATAGGAGACCATCTGTGCGGCGGAGCGCAACGCGGCGAGGAATGGATATTTCGAGTTCGACGCCCAGCCCCCCATGATGACGCCATAGACGCCAAGCGATGAGAGGGCGAAGAGATAGAGGATGCCGACATTGATATCGGCGATGGCCCAGCCTTCATTGAGCGGGATCACCGCCCAGGCAGCAAGAGCGAGCAGTGCAGTCACCATGGGAGCGATCACGAAGACGCCCTTGTTGGCGCTGTCCGGAATGATCACTTCCTTGAAAACGAACTTCAGCAAGTCCGCGAAGGATTGCAGGATGCCCCATGGGCCGACCACATTGGGTCCACGGCGCATTTGTACGGCGGCCCAGACCTTTCGGTCGAAATAGATCAGGAACGACACGGCGATGAGCAGCGCCACCAGCAGCGCCACGCTCTGTATCGCGATCAGTCCGATGAGCCAGGCCATCTCTGCCATGGTCTACTCCGCCGCCTGAAGGCTGCGGCCGTTTTTCAGGGCCGAGCATTCGCCCATGATCCGCGAGGCACGGGCGATGGGGTTGGTGAGATAGAAATCCGTGATGGGTGAGCGGAAGGGCTCCTTCAGCGTCCGGCCCTCGCCTTTCGCCAGTTCGGAGAGTGCATCGGGATCGGCTTTGTGGATCGTATCGAGTTCAGCAAGCTGCGGAGCTACTTTGTACATGGCAGCGCGCAATTCATTGAGTGAATTCCATTCCGGCGCCGCACCGAGCTTTTCAGCAAGCGACCGCAGAATAGCCCAGTCTTCGCGCGCATCACCTGGCGGGAAGCTTGCGCGCGCCGTCATCTGCGGACGGCCCTCGGTGTTCACATAGGTGGCGGATTTCTCGGTGTAGGCAGCGCCGGGCAATATTACATCAGCGCGGTGGGCGCCCGCATCGCCATGGGTGCCGATGTAAACGACAAAGGCCTTGCCGAGCTTCGAGGTGTCGACCTCATCGGCACCTGCCAGGATCACCACATCGAGATTACCCGCATCAGCGGCATCGAGAATGCCTTGGGTGTTGAGGCCATCATCGCCGGGCAATGCACAAACATCGAGCGCGCCGACGCGGCCTGCCGCCGTGTGCAGCACGTTGAAGCCGTTCCAGCCTTCCTTGACGACGCCGATGGATGCCGCGGCTTTCGCAGCAAGCGCCAAATTCGCCGCGCCATCCGGCCGGGCCAGCACGCCCTGCCCAACAATGAAAAGCGGCCGCTGCGCCTTGGCTGGGCCATGCTTGGCAAATTCCGCAAGGCTGTCGGGCCCTGCTCCCAGATAGGTGTAGTCGTAGGTGAGGTCTGCCTTTTCGCCAACAACGCCGATGATGCAGCCGCCCTTCAAGAGGCGCTTCCTGATGCGGGCATTGAGCACCGGCGCCTCAAGGCGCGGATTGCAGCCTATGAGCATGATGGCGTCAGCTTCTTCGATGCCGGCGATGGTGGAGTTGAAGATATAGGCGGCACGGCCGCCATGTTCGCCAAGAGGCGAGCCCGGTTCGCGGCAATCAATATTGGCGATGCCGAGCTTCGTGGCGAGGTCTTTGAGTGCGAAGGCCTCTTCCGCAGCGACAAGATCGCCAAGCAGGATGGCGCTCTTCTTCGGCCCCGCCGACTTGATTTTTCGCGCAGCTTGGGAAAGCGCCTCTTCCCATGAGGCGGGCCGGAGCTTGCCCATCTCGCGCACGTAAGGTTGGTCGAGACGCTGCGTCTTGAGACCATCCCAGACAAAGCGTGTCTTGTCGGAGATCCATTCCTCGTTGATGAGCTCATGGGTGCGCGGCAGGATGCGCATGACCTCGCGGCCGCGGGCATCCACGCGGATATTGGAACCCAGCGCATCCATCACATCGATGGTTTCGGTCTTGCGCAGCTCCCAAGGCCTTGCCTTGAATTCATAGGGCTTCGAGGTCAGCGCGCCCACCGGGCAAAGATCGATGACATTGCCCTGCAGTTCCGAAGTCAGCAGGCGGTCCAGATAGGTGGTGATCTCCATATCCTCGCCGCGGCCCGTCGCACCCATATCAGAAACGCCCGCCACTTCTGTGGTGAAGCGAACACAACGGGTGCACTGGATGCAGCGGTTCATCTGGGTTTTAACCAGGGGCCCGAAATCCTTGTCTTCGACGGCGCGCTTGTTCTCGGCAAAGCGGTTCTTGTCGATGCCATAGGCCATGGCCTGGTCCTGCAGGTCGCATTCACCGCCTTGGTCGCAGATCGGGCAATCGAGCGGATGGTTGATCAGCAAGAACTCCATCACGCCTTCGCGGGCCTTCTTGACCATGGGCGTGTTGGTGAAAACTTCCGGTGGCTCTCCATTGGGCCCGGGGCGCAAGTCATTCACCGACATGGCACAGGAGGCCTGTGGCTTTGGCGGGCCGCCCTTCACTTCAATAAGACACATGCGGCAATTGCCGGCAATGGACAGGCGATCATGATAGCAGAAGCGTGGTATCTCTGCGCCCATCATCTCGCAGGCCTGCAAGAGGGTAAGGCCGTTCTCGAAATCGCCTTCAACGCCGTCTATCTTGATCTTTGGCATCAGGCACACCGCAAGGAGCGCATGCGTTCCTCGTCCATCACTTCCGCCCAGCCGAAGGCAAATTCGCTGGGGCCGTTCTTCTCATAATGCTGAAGCCGCGCGTAAGCCTCATCAAGCGTCGGCTGGTGGCCAACGGCCACATGCCAGAAGACCATGTGGGGCTTTTCCATCAGCTCGAACCACTTCTCGCGGTTCTTGTAGAACTGCACATGCACAGTCTTGAAAACGTAATTCTCAAGTGACTTGGCATCTTCCCATACGGAGAGATTCACCGCCATGTCGTCGCCCACGCGGAACTCAGTGGCGTTGTTGTTGTCGCCCTTGAGGCGCCAAACAAAACCGGGCGAACGTTCGGCGATGGCGTTGACGCGGTCCAGATTGTCCATGAACTCCGCCATGCGCGGATCCGACGTCGGATATTTGAACTTGCCGATGTTGAGTTCTGCAATGTGCATGTCTTACTCCGCTGCGATGCGGCGCACGGCGCCGTCATGGTCAGGGTTTGCGGCATATTGGTCGATGCGCTGCTCGATCACGGGGCGGAAGTGCGCGATGAGACCCTGGATGGGCCAGGCGGCGGCGTCACCCAGCGCGCAAATTGTGTGACCTTCAACCTGCTTTGTCACATCAAGCAGCATGTCGATCTCGCGCTTTTCGGCGCGGCCTTCGGCCATGCGTGTCATCACGCGCCACATCCAACCCGTGCCTTCACGGCAGGGTGTGCACTGGCCGCAACTCTCATGCATGTAGAACTTGGAAAGCCGCGCGATAGCGCGGATGAGATCGGTTGACTTGTCCATGACAATCACCGCCGCCGTGCCGAGGCCCGAGCGCAGCTTACCGAGGGAGTCGAAATCCATGGGGCAATCGATGATCTGCTCGGCGGGCACCATGCGTACCGATGAACCGCCCGGGATCACGGCCAGCAAATTCTTCCAGCCGCCGCGAATGCCGCCCGCATGCTTGTCGATCAGTTCACGGAAGGTGATGCCCATGGCCTCTTCCACATTGCAGGGCTTGTTCACATGTCCCGAAATGCAGAAGAGCTTGGTGCCCACATTGTTGGGGCGGCCGATGGAATTAAACCAGGTGGCGCCACGGCGGAGGATCGTTCCCGCCACGGCAATCGATTCCACATTGTTGACCGTTGTCGGCGCGCCATAGAGGCCGACGTTCGCCGGAAATGGCGGCTTCATGCGCGGCTGGCCCTTCTTGCCTTCGAGGCTTTCGAGCATCGCGGTCTCTTCGCCACAGATATAGGCGCCCGCGCCATGATGGACGACAATGTCGAAGTCCCAACCGTGAATGTTGTTCTTGCCGATGAGACGCGCCTCATAGGCCTGGTCGACGGCGGCCTGCAGGCGCTCGCGCTCACGAATGAATTCGCCGCGCACATAGATATAGGCCGTGTTGGCCGCCATGGCGGCCCCGGCGATCAGGCAACCTTCCACAAGGAGATGCGGGTCATGGCGGAGGATCTCACGATCCTTGCAGGTGCCGGGTTCCGATTCATCCGCGTTGACCACGAGATAGTGCGGACGGTCCTTCACCTCCTTGGGCATGAAGGACCACTTGAGGCCCGTAGGGAAACCTGCGCCGCCGCGGCCACGCAGGCCGCTCGCCTTGATCTCGTTGACGATCCAGTCGCGGCCTTTGTCGATGAAACTCTTCGTATCAACCCAGCATCCGCGCTTCCTCGCGCCTTCGAGGCCCCAGTCATGAAGGCCATAAAGATTGGTGAAGATGCGGTCCTTGTCAGCGAGCATGGCTTACTTCTTCCCCGGCTTCTGGCCAGCAGCGCCTTCCGTGGCCAGCTTCTTGGCCTGCTTGATCCAGTCGTCGCGCTTTGCCCTGCCCTTGAAGCCTTCAAGCTTGTCATCGATCCAGGCCAATTCCTTCGCCGACCAGTTAGCGATCTGGTCAAAATGCCAGACGCCAATCTTGTTGAGGAGCTTCTCGAGGGCCGGGCCCACGCCATGGATGAATTTCAAGTCATCGGCCTTGCCTATTGCCCTCTTCAGAAGTTCCGGCCTGCCATCAATAGCCTTGGGCGCTGACTTGAGCACGGGCTTCGGCGGATCGGGAATGCGTTCGCGCTTCACATTATTTTTCGGAGTCTTTGTGGCGGCCTTGGTGACACTCCCTGGCGTCGCTCGGACGATGCCCTGTTCGGCCTGGGTCTTCTCGGTCATCAAAGCGCCCGGGCCGGAGGCTGCTGCTTCCTGACTTCTTGTAGCCTTCACCTGGGCGTCGGTGAGCTTAGCTGCTTTCGAGATAGGACGGATGTCGGCGGCGGCGGGCTTCACTGCAGCAGGCGACGGTGTCTCAGACTTGGGAGGTGCTGTCACTGGCGCGGGAGCCGCCGGTGGCGGAGGGGGTGCCTCCTGCCGGGTATAGCGCCGTTCACCGCGATAGACCGCCTTGTCGATCAACGTCGAAGCTCCGCCCAGTGCCATGGAATTGATACGGCCATTCTGGGGACCCGGTGTCGTCTTCTTGTCGCTGGCCCAGGCATCGATCAGTTCTTCGAGTTTCGCAGGCGTCAGATCTTCGTAAGTGTCCTTCCATACCTGCACCATGGGCGCGTTCACGCAAGCACCGAGGCACTCCACCTCTTCCCAAGAGAGCGTGCCATCGGCATTGCGATGGTGGGGCTCGTTGTGAATCTTGCGCTTGCAAACTTCGATGAGATCATTGGCACCGCGCAGCATGCAGGGTGTTGTACCGCAGACCTGCACATGAGCCTTGGTTCCCACTGGCGAGAGCTGGAACATGGTGTAGAAGGTCGCCAC
>JBIOWL010000173.1:0-2812 GCA_044868645.1 Aestuariivirga sp. | reverse complement strand
TGGCGGCGGTGCCGGGGCATCTTCATTTCACCGCTCCGCTCAACAAACCGGAGACGTAGTATTTCTGGAGCAAGACATAGAACAGGATGCAGGGCACGACCGAAATGGTGATGCCGGCCTGCAGCATTCCCCAATCCGTTCCGCCCAATATGGTCTGCTGCCTCGCCGCCGCCAGAATCACAGGCAAGGTGAATGATGTGTCCTTGCTCAGCAGCACGAGCGCGCCGAGGAACTCGTTCCAGGAAGTGATGAAGGCAAACAGCGAAACGGTTATGATGGCCGGAACGATTGCCGGAAGGAACACGCGCCGAAGGATTTGGACGCTGTTGCAGCCATCGACGATGCCCGCTTCCTCGAGTTCCTTGGGAACTGTCTCGAAAGCATTGCGCATGACATAGAGACTGAAGGGAAGCTGGATGCTTGTGTGCAGGATGGCGAGTCCAATAATGGAATTGTGCAGGTTCACTCTCGCGAACATGAAGAACAGAGGCGTGAGCAGGGCCTGATACGGGATGATGAGTGCCAAAAGCATCACGACAAAGATCGGTTCCTTGAAAGGCACAGGATAGCGGGCGAGCCCATAGCCAGCGGGAATTGTAAGTCCGAGACAGAGCGCTATGGTAATCAGGGCTGTGCCCAGACTGTTACCGGCATAGGTTACAAGCCCCGCCTGATAGTTCCACAGCCGTTCATAGCTCTCAAGGCTGAAACTGTGGGGTACATAGGTGGGGGGCAGGCTAGCTGCTTCCAGCTTGCTCTTGATCGAGGCCAGGACCGATACCAGCAATGGTGCAGCAAAGATCACGATGAGCGCGACACTTATCGCCCCGGCGAGATAGCCCTTCCGTTTCTTACGCGTCATGCAAGCCTCTTGTTCAGGTAGAGCTGCAAGAGCGTGAACAGCAGAACGACGACTGAGAGGATAAGCGAAAGCGCCGCGCCATAGCCGAGCTTCAAATAGGGAAACGAGTTCAGATAGATGAAGAAGACCGAAGTGGCGGTGAGATTTCCCGGCTGGCCTGCCGTCATGATATAAAACTGGTCGAAGGCCAGGAGCGATCCGATGATGCTCACGAGCGTGACAAGCAGAACAGTCCGGTAGGTCAAAGGCAGAATGATGCGCCGCACCGCTTGCCACTGATTGGCGCCGTCAATGCGGCCGGCTTCACGAACTTCGTGAGGGATGGCTTGGATTGCGGCGATGAAGAGAATCATGCCGAAGCCCATCACTTTCCAGACAATGGAAGAGATGACTGCCCAAGTCCCGAGGCTGGCGTCTGCGCCGAACCAGACCACCGGCTTGGATATGATGCCTGGATCCAGAAGGCCGCGGTTGATCAAGCCAAAATCGTAGCTGAAAAGCCAATACCAAAGCAGGCTGGACGCTCCAAGGCCGATCACCACGGGGACAAAGACGACGGCACGTGCAATGGCCCGGAGCCTGCCTTTCTCCGCCACCAACAGTGCGATCATATAGCCGCCGATCATGAGGATGGGCGTGATCCAAAGTGTGTATTTAAGGGTGAATACAAGAGACACCCAGAATTGTGTGTCATTGTAGGCCTTGATGAAATTGTTGAAGCCGATGAATTTCTGGCCGGTGAGAAGCGACCAGTTGTGCAGGCTCATCCATAGCATCTGCACGAAGGGTGCCACCGTAAAACAGATGACAAAGGCGAGTGCCGGGGCGACATAGAGCAGTCCCACCAGCTTTCTCTGTTGCATTCTCCGGCTCAAGGCAATCTTCCGTCTGCGCAAAATTGGGCCGCGGCCAAATGTGGCTGCGGCCCAAGTCTTAGGAGGAAATCATTCTGCCGCAATGGCTTTCATCTGGGCCTTGCCGTCGGCGATGATCTTGTCGAGATCCTCATCCGAATAATAGGCGCGCTGCAGCATCTGCAGCCACGGGCCCTGCGGAGAATTGATGAGTTCGAAGAACTTCAAGGTGTAGGGTGTCTGAGCCACGGCGATGGCTTTGGCCACGTCCTGCACCTTCGGATTCTCCTTGAAGTACTTGTTGTCGGACATGTCGCCGCGGGTCGTCATGTTGAGGAGCTTGGCATAGCCCTCGACCTGCACTTCGTCCGAGAGGATGAAGCGCATGAAGTCCACGGCATCATTCACGCGCTTGCTGCCCTTCGGAATGGTCACGATGTCGCCGCCTGCAAAGGAAGCAACCTGGCCACTTTTCACACCGGGCAGGAGGGCGATGCCGAAGTCCATGTTCGGATTCTGCTCCTTGACCAGCGTGATATTGAAGTTGCCTGTGCCCATCATGCCAAGCTTGCCGGAACCAAAGCGCAGGTGGAAAGTTTCACCCGTCTCGGCGCGCGCGTCTTCATGCACGTTTCCGGCCTTGATCATGTCGCGAGCCCATTGCAGAACCTCTTTGACGCCATCGCCTTTCAACGGCTCGTCATTGGCATCTTTCGGCTCAATGGTGGCACCCGATGCCCACATCAGAGGACCAACCGTGAAGATGTTGCAGCCGGCACAGGCGCCGGGGAGGAAATAGCCTTTCACGTCTCCGCCAAGTGCGGTGATCTTGTCGGAATATTCGCGAATTTCAGCAAGGCTTGTCGGTGGCTTTTCCGGATCAAGGCCAGCCTTCTTGAAGAGATCCTTGTTCCAGAACAGTGCGGAGACGTCAGCATAAAGCGGCACGCCATAAAGACGGCCATCATATGTGGAGACCGCCATATGGCCCGGGCTCGCGGTCTTGAGCGTAGGGTCGCTGCCAATCAGGTCGGTGATGTCCGTCAGTTGCCCAGCAGCTTCGAATTGCGGGCCGTAGATCAGGTCAAGGCCCATG
>JBIOWL010000172.1:0-3767 GCA_044868645.1 Aestuariivirga sp. | reverse complement strand
TGCGCGATCCATCCGCGCCAATGCCATCGGAAATCTGGCCCGTTGATCTGGTGGTCAGGCAATCAACGGGGCCAGCGCCCAAGTAACACGCACTCAGAATTCGTCTGACAGTATCTGATGCCGCGATAGACCGATGTCACGCAGCATGTGGTTATCCATGTTGAGCAGGGTTTTGCGCAGGGCGCGGCGTTTTGTCTTGGCCATAAAACGTTCCAGCATGAGCAAAAGCATGCTCCTGTTCCGGCGCTGGGCAATATTGTTGAGTGCTGTAGTTGTCATGGTAGTTTCCATTCATGTTGCTGTTCGATTGAATGGCGGTGGCAATAGGCGCACGTTACTGGACGCCCCCTGAAGGGCGCGTTCATTTTCGGTTAATCATGGAAGTTCGGGAAAATGGTGCTGCCAGAGAGAATCGGACTCTCGACCTCTCCCTTACCAAGGGAGTGCTCTACCACTGAGCTACGGCAGCATAGCCAATCGGAAGGACCGCTCATTGCCACAGCCGGAGCCTTACCGCAACCCGGTTGACAGCTGCTTGCCCGTGGAGAAAATCAGGCCATGAAATCTGACCCGTCAAAGCAGTCGGCCAGGAAAAAGAGGCTTGCCCAGGCGCTCCGCGACAATCTGAAAAAGCGCAAGGCCAAGGAACGGCAGATTCAACCGAAGGAAGAAAAGCCCGGCAAACAGGCTAGAGACTGACCGCAGTCGTATTCGCCCCGCACAGCAGCACGCCGACGCGTTCATTAGGGCCAGGCACATAGCGGCCCGAAAGAAGTGCCGCCAGCGCCGCCGCCCCGCCCGGCTCCGCCACGACACGTAAGCGGTCCCACAGCAAACCTTGCGCCTGCTTGATTGCCTCGTCGGGCACCAATACCGCATCCTTGATGTAACGCTGTGCAATTCCAAACATGATGTCGCCGACCCGGCGTGGCGCAAGCGAATCCGCCGCCACGCCACCTGTTGGCGCATCGACAGGCTTCCCCGCCTTCAGCGCATCATGCAGCGTAGGCGCCAGTTCCGGCTCGACGGAAACCACCTTGATCCGGTCTTCAAGATAAGCGGCAATACCACCGATCAATCCGCCGCCGCCTGTCGCTACAAGAAGCGTATCGAGGCCTGGTGCCTGTTCTTCAAATTCCAGGCCGACTGAACCCTGTCCCAAGAGCGTTTCAATCTGTTCGAAAGCATGAACCTTGAGAGCACCCGTATCCATGGCATGCTTGTCGCAAAGTGCCAGCGCATCATCATAGCGGTCACCTTCAACGACAAGCTCTGCACCATAGCTGCGGATACGTTCGATCTTGGCTGGAGATGCAATGCTGGGAACGAAGATCCGCGCCCTATATCCGAGCTTGCCCGCCGCGAAGGCAACGGCCGCGCCATGGTTGCCGCCTGATGCCGCGGTCACACCGGCTGCCGGCACGGGCCTCGTCAGAAGATTGGTAAACGCGCCCCGCGCTTTGAAGCTTCCCGTATGCTGGAGGAATTCCAGCTTAAAGGTTATGGCCGAGCCCGAGAGCTCCAAATCTTCCGCCGCGACTTCGATTACAGGCGTGCACCGGACATGGCTCTGGATAAGCTGATAGTTCTTCGCGATGGTCTCGCGATTGATCTGTTGTGCCGGTCCCGCTGTCATGGGGCTTGCTTAATGGCTCTGAGGGGGCCGTACAACGCGGGAATTGTCCCCATTGTCAGGGCCTTACGTTAAGGCGTTAAATGCGGTTGCCCCAAAGCCGCCACATATGCTTGTAAGCACAGCCGAGGGACTGTTCGGCGCTGCACAAATTGATTCTGCAGACCACTATTTCGGGGATACTCAAATGGATCGCATCCGCATCCGCGGTGGCAACAGGTTGAACGGCACGATAGACATCTCCGGGGCCAAGAATGCCGCACTGCCGCTGATGATCACAGCGCTGCTGACGCCGGAAACCCTGACGCTGCACAATGTGCCGCGCCTTGTGGACGTATTGCGCCTGCAGAAAATCCTCGGCAACCACGGCGTTGACATTATGACGGCAGGAAAGCGTGCCGGCCAGAACGGCTCTGCCGGTGAGACGCTGCGCATTTCCGCCAAGACCATTGTGGACACAACTGCCCCCTACGATCTCGTCTCCAAGATGCGCGCTTCCTTCTGGGTGCTGGGCCCGCTCATTGCCCGCATGGGCGAGGCCAAGGTTTCGCTGCCTGGCGGCTGCGCCATCGGCACGCGCCCGGTGGACCTCCATCTCCTTGCCATGGAAAAGCTGGGCGCCACCTGCGATGTGGAACAGGGCTATGTGATCGCCAGGGCCAAGCATGGCCTTAAGGGTGCGCATATCTTCTTCCCCAAGGTGTCCGTCGGCGCAACCCATGCCGCATTGATGGCTGCCGTTCTCGCCCACGGCGACACGACCATCGAAAATGCTGCGACCGAACCGGAGATCGGCGACGTAGCCGAATGCCTCAACAAGATGGGTGCGAAGATCGAAGGCATCCACACGAAGACGCTGCGGATCACCGGCGTTACCTCACTAAAAGGCGCAGAGCACACGGTGATTGCCGACCGCATCGAGACAGGCACCTATGCCATGTCGGTCGCTATGACAGGCGGCGATGTGCTCTTGCGCGGTGCCCGCCCCGACACGCTGGAAAATCCTCTGCTCATGCTGGAGCGCACTGGTGTGACCGTCGAGCGCAACAATGAAGGCATCCGCATCAAGCGTAATGGCGCGGCCCTTCTGCCCGTGGATATCACCACCGATCCCTATCCCGGCTTCCCCACTGACCTGCAGGCCCAGTTCATGGGACTGATGACCATGGCCAGGGGCACCAGCCACATCCGCGAGACCATTTTCGAGAACCGCTTCATGCATGTACAGGAGCTGGCGCGGCTTGGCGCTGACATTCACTTGCACGGCGACATGGCGGAAGTGCATGGCGTTAAAAAGCTCACTGGCGCCGATGTGATGGCAACAGATTTGCGTGCCTCTGTCTCGCTGGTGATTGCGGGCCTTGCGGCGGAAGGCGAAACCATGCTGCACCGGGTTTATCATCTGGATCGCGGCTTTGAGGCGTTGGAAGAAAAGCTCTCGGCCTGCGGCGCTGATGTGGAGCGGCTCTCCGGCTCCTGATGCCATGCTTCATTTGACGGCCTTTGACGCGGAGGATCTGGCGGCAGTTTCAGCGCAGATGCAGGATGCTGTGCTGAAACTGGGCGAAGTGTCGTGGAACCCAGCCCGCAAGACTTTTGCGCTCGTGGCCAATCGCTTCGCCTGGGATGCCCTGCCGGAGAAGCAGCGCAGGCGCGTCGGGCTCCGCTTCAACTATGTGACGGCGGCACGCCGTCACTTTCCGGCGAATGCCGATGCCGACATGGTGTTGGCAATGCTCGCCATCACTTTCACGCCCAAGAAAGGCAAGGACAAGTTGGCTGGCACTGTGACGCTGAACTTTTCTGGCAGCCACGCCATTGCACTCGATGTCGAGGTGATCGACGTGCAGCTTGATGATATGGGATCAGCTTGGGCTGCGAGCTCGGAACCAAGCCATGGCGCCTGACCGCGCCACCCGCTCTAACAGACTGATTTCTGTAGAACTCGACCAATCGATTGAGCGCAGTCCCTCGCCCGAAGCCGAGCATGAGCGCAATGCCGCGATCTATGACCTCATCGAGCAAAATTCCTTCGCGCTGAGCAACAGCACGAGCGGCCCTTATCATCTTGTGCTCGCCACCAAGGATGGCAGGCTCATTTTTGATGTGCGTGACAAGGCCCAGCAGCCGCTCA
>JBIOWL010000171.1:0-2952 GCA_044868645.1 Aestuariivirga sp. | reverse complement strand
CAATGCAGAGACTTCGCAGGCCGCTGCCGCAGAAACTCCCGCGGCCGCAGCAGAACCTGCCGCTCCGCCGAGCGGCCAGAAGGATGACTTGCTCTTCCCGACTGAGGAAGAGCTTCGCGCCAACAATCTGGACGGCGACGCCTTCAAGAAGGCAGGTGAGGCAGGTGAACCCGCTCCAGTAGCGAAAGCGCCGGAGGCCGCGCCTGAAGAGTCTGCATCCGCGGACGCCGCTGCCACTGAAAAGCATGATGCTCCCGGCGCCGAAGCGGAAGCAAGTACCGCAGCGGCTGAATCCGCCCCAGCTGAATCTTCGGCACCCATACCTGCTCCAAACGAATCTCAAAGTGCCGCGGCACAAGCACCTGGCATCGAAAGCGATGTGGACCCTGAGACTTGGGCTGAGTATGGCGGCTGGTACCGGCAGGATTTCGCAATCTACTATCGTCCCGCCGGCCACAAGGACAAGTTCATCTACTCATGGCTTGTGCTGACGGGCCGCCTCGCCCCGGAAGGGAGCACAAGTCCGGCGGCGGAAGTTTTCCGTTCCCTGACCGACAAGGAGGCCCAAGGCTCCTGCACGAAATGCCACAGTGTTGATGACGGCCGGGACAAAGGGAAATTAGTCAATTTCACGCCGGTTTCGCTTACCAGCAAACGGGGACGCTTCACCAATTTCATCCATGAGCCGCATTTGGGCGCCATGGACGATCGCGGTTGCCTGACCTGCCACGCCCTTGGAAAGAACCGCCCCTATTTGAAGAGCTATGAACAGGGTAACGCGCGGAAATTCGCGCAGGAATTCAGTAACGTCAAAAAAGATCTGTGCCAAACCTGCCATACCCAGGGCGCCGCGCGCCAGGATTGCCTGATGTGTCACAAGTATCACGTGAACGGCTCAACCATGCCGATCCTGAAGACAAAATTGACGGTTCAATAGCCTGAAAAGGAATTGCTGCCTGCCTACAGATGGACGACCTTGCCTGTATGCACGCTTTCATCCGCGGCAAGGACGATGCGGAGAGAATTGATCGCCTCTTCCACATGAAGGCTCATGTCACGGTTGTTGCGGATGGCATCAAGGAAGACGGCCTGTTCGCGATTGCATAGCTCCTGGTGGCCCGGTTCATCATCCATGTGGATGATGTCATCCTTGCGCGCCAGCATGCCATTGGCATTGAGGGCGCCATGATGGACACGGAGCGCCGACGTCTTCGTATGTGAATCCACATCGGATGACCCGGTTTTTGATTCATCCATGGCAATGGATACCGAACCCTTGGGTCCGATCATGTCCTTCACGAAAAACGCAGTCTCGCTCATCATTGGGCCCCAGCCGGCTTCATACCAGCCAACAGAGCCGTCATCGAAGGTCACCTGCAACTGGCCATAATTATACATGCCAGGCTTCACCTCATCGGTAAGGCGCACGCCAATGGCGTGAACGCTTTTGGGCTTGGCGCCCGTCACCTGGCACATGACATCCACATAATGCACACCGCAATCAACGATGGGCGAAATGGAATTCATCAGCTGCTTGTGCACGTGCCATTGCACGCCCGAGGATTGTTGGTTCAAATTCATCCGCATCACCAGCGGCTTGCCCAGGGTGCGGCCGATTTCGACGAATTTCACCCAAGAGGGATGAACGCGAAGGATATAACCAATGACGATCTTGAGTCCCTTGGCTTTGGCGAGTGCCGCAATCTCCTCTGCTTCCTTCACCGTTGCAGCAAGCGGCTTTTCGATGAAGAGATGGCAGCCTGCATTGAGTGCCATCTTGGCATATTCACCATGGGTATCAGGCCAGGTGTTGATGGAAACGGCATCGGGCTTTGCCGTTTCCAATGCCTCGCCATAGTCACTGAATAGGGCCACAGTTGAGAACTCGCGTTTGATATCCGTGCGCTGGCCGATGCTACGGCTGCACAGCCCTGCAATCTCGAAGCCGTCATTGGCGGCATAGGCCCTGGCATGGGAAAGCCCCATCGTGCCGACGCCAACGACAAGCACCCTCACCTTCTTCATTGTCCTTCCACCCAAGTTTTTGCGACGTTCAGATTCTCGTCCAGATGCACAAGGCTCGCCAGCGTGCTGGGTGCGATGCGCCCCAGATCGCTGCGCCCCAGGAATCGCGCCGGATTGCGCGAGGCCATCTGCAAGGCAGATGCGAGCGGTACGCCCAAATGGTTCACGCAGTAGCGCACCGCCTCATCCATGGTGAGATTGGAACCTGCAAGCGTGCCATCCGCCAATTGCAAGCGACCCTTGACCCGCGCGACGCTGCGGCCCTGCAGTTCGAATTTGTCCGGGCCACCAGCGGCGGGAGGCATGGCGTCCGTCACCAGCATGAAGCGGTTATGCGCTGTGGCTTTGAGGGCGAGCTTCAGGGAAACGTCATGCACATGGAGTCCATCGCCAATGATGCCAATGAAACTCTCGTCATCGGCAAGGGCCGTGCCCACCATGCCAGGCTCACGGCCCGTCATCTGGCTCATGGCGTTGAAGAGATGGGTGAAGGACGAAGCACCTGCATCAAGCGCGGCATGCACGTCTGTGTAGCTCGCCTCCGCATGGCCGAGACTCACACGAATGCCGGAAGCCACAAGCTTGCGGATAGTCTCAGGCGGCACCTTGTTGGGCGCGACAGTCAACATCACGGCGCCGCAATCGGCACTTGCCAGCAGCTCGATGTCATCGTCTGAAAGACCACGGATGTAATGCGGATCGTGGGCACCCTTGCGGGCCGGATCGAGGAACGGCCCTTCCACATGAATGCCCAGCACATTGGCTACTCCTTGCACACGCGCCTCCCGCACGGCAGCAATGGCCGCAGTGGTCACCTCAGGCGCATCGGTGATAACTGTGGGCAACAGCCCTACTGTGCCGAAACGGCGATGTGAATCCGCAATCGTTTTCACAACACTCAAGGACGGGTTGTGGTTGAGCAACGCC
>JBIOWL010000170.1:0-2311 GCA_044868645.1 Aestuariivirga sp. | reverse complement strand
GCGCCGTTCCTGAAAGTTGAAGCCACGAAATTCACCGAAGTCGGCTATGTGGGCCGTGATGTGGACCAGATGATCCGCGATCTTCTTGAAGCGGGGATCGGCATGATCAAGACGGCCCGCCGCAAGGATGTGGAGGCGCAAGCCCAGCTCAATGCCGAGGCCCGCGTGCTCGATGCGCTGGTGGGGCAGAACGCTTCCGAGTCCACCCGGGAGACATTCCGCAAGAAGCTGCGGGCCTCTGAAATGGACGACAAGGAAATCGAAATCCAGGTGGCGGACTCAGGCGTGCCGAGCTTTGAGATTCCAGGCATGCCCGGTGGCTCTGCCTCCGTCATCAATCTCTCGGAAATGATGGGCAAGGCCTTCGGCCAGCGCACCAAGGCAAGAAAGCTCACTGTCGCCCAGGCCCATGCCGTGCTCATGGCCGAGGAGAGTGACAAGCTGCTCGATCAGGAAAAAATCATCGCCGATGCCATCGAGGCGGTGGAAAACAACGGCATCGTCTTCCTCGATGAACTGGACAAGATTTGTGCAAGGAGTGAACGGGTCGGCGCCGATGTCTCGCGCGAGGGCGTGCAGCGCGATCTCCTGCCGCTGATCGAAGGCACCACGGTTTCCACCAAGCATGGCCCCGTGAAGACCGATCATATTCTCTTCATCGCTTCCGGCGCCGTCCACGTGGCAAAACCGTCGGACCTCTTGCCGGAATTGCAGGGGCGCCTTCCCATTCGCGTGGAATTGAAGGCCCTGACCCAGGATGATTTCCGCCGCATCCTCACCGAGCCAGAAGCTTCGCTCATCAAGCAGTATAAGGCGCTGCTCGGCACGGAAGGTGTGGGGATCGATGTGACCGAGGATGGCGTTGCCGAAATCGCGCGCATAGCCTCCGACATCAATTCAACGATCGAGAATATCGGCGCCAGAAGGCTTCAGACCGTGATGGAGCGTGTGCTCGACGAAGTGAGCTTCACAGCGACCGACCGCTCTGGCGAAACGGTCCTGATCGACGCCGCCTTCGTGCAGAAACATGTGGGCGATCTCGCCAAGAACGCCGATTTGAGTAAGTTCATTCTGTGATTGTTGTGGGTTACAGGGCCTGGGCGAGGATGCCGGCTTTACGCTTGAGAAAGGCCTTCAGAAGTTCGGAATATTCCGGAACAACTGCGTTGCGCACGGAAGCGCGTTCCGCAAGTTGCCTGCGCCAGGCTTTGATGCGCTCCAGCCCCATGAACACGCCAAGGTCGCGGATTTCTTCGAAGACATCGAAATAGCGGAAGACTGGCGCGAAGACTGCATCTACAAGACTGAAGCGGGCGCCAGCAAAGAACGGCCCGTCGCCAAGCTCTTGTTCGAGGCGGGCAAATTTCCGGCGCAACTGTGCCAATGCACCATCAAAGGCTTTCTGGTCGGCTGTGGTTTCGATTGCCCATATGTCAGCGAGAATTGCAGAACCGAATTCCATCCAGGCCCGATGCTTGGCACGGTCAATGGGCGTAGGTGGATGCAAGGTGCTTCCTTCGGTTTCCTCCAGATATTCGACGATGGGGCTGCTCTCAAAAAGCACGTCGTCACCCACCATGAGGAGCGGCACCTTGCCCAGTGGCGAAACAGTGGTGAACCAGGCCGGACGCTCCGCGAGATCGACATAGCGCCGCTCGAAAGGCACACCCTTTTCGGCAAGGACAATGGCGGCACGCTGCACATAAGGACAGAGTGGTATGGAAACGAGGGTGAGGCCGGCGTTCATTTCACTCTCCCCACACATAGAACAGAGCATCGCCCTCGACCCGGGTCGAGACCGTCATGACCCTGCTGCCGTTGGGTGCCGAGCCTCCCGTCCGCTCGCCTGAGTCCATGTCATAGGTGGCCCCATGCCAGGGGCAGACAAACTGACCTCCCTTGCATTCCAGCGGGCCGCCGAAATGCATACAGGCATTGGCGACGGCCTTGGGCCTGCCGCGTGAAAAGTAGACATGCAGCTCGCGCCCGAAGAAGGGCACGATTTTCGTGCCCTCGGCGGGAATATCCGCGACCTTGATCAGTTCCAGTTTCATCGTCATCTCCATTTTCAATGCAATTGCATGCATAATAATGCAATTGCATATATCTGTCAACCTTGATGCAATTGCATCGAGATGCTACAAGGCGGCCATGCTTAAAAAACCGGAAGATCCCATGATTTCGGCTTGGATTGGCCTGGTGCGGGCCCAATCCCGGATTTTGGCCGCTGTCGAGAGCGGCCTCAAGGAGGCCGGACACCCACCCTTGGGCTGGTATGACGTTCTGCTTGAGCTGCGGCGGGCGCCGGAAG